>JAVXBC010000064.1:0-14628 GCA_036660195.1 Acinetobacter sp. | reverse complement strand
GTAGCATTTGGGTTTTGTACCACAAAGCGAGAGCCTTCAAGCCCTTCTAAATAGTCGACCACAGATCCTACTAAATATTGATAACTTAAAGAATCGACCAACATTTTGACATCGCCATTGCTAAATTCAGCATCATCTTCATTGGCATTTTCAGCGAAGTTAAAACCATAAGAAAAACCTGAGCAGCCGCCACCCGTGACATAAACACGTAACATGAGATCAAGATTTCCTTCACTATCACGAAGTTGGCGTACTTTATTGGCAGCCTGATCAGTCATTACAAGAGTTTGGGCATTCATGCTGGTTGTTCCTCGAACTTCAAAAACGGTCTTTCATTAAAAAGACCCAGTATTCAGTATAACATACTCAATATCGGGTCTAATTTTGAAGTTTAAAGTGTGACTAAAAATTTTAAACCATTATTTGTAGTTTTCGTCTTGTAAACCACATTCAAAATTCTTGGCATCTTCTTTACAACGGAATTGCCATAATAACTTCATCATGCGTTTGTCATAAATATTTTTTGCTGTCAGGTCAATACGTGCTTGCCGCATCAACTTCTGATAGCCTGGTTTGTCGGAAGCAGGAACGTCCATCCAATATTTTTGTGGAATATCGGCTTTCATTTTATTCAAAATAGTAAGCGAACGTGGTAATTGTGATTTCACCCATTCTCTTGATTTTTGACCAAAACCAGCTGGAAACTTTTCAGGATGAATAATCAAATTACCCGTAACTTGCAGAATCGGATAATTGACAATCGCGCCTTTCGTGCCCAATCCTTTTTGAAGTTCTAGTGGTTTAAATGCTGCAGCTGGTGCACCAATAATATCGACCTGACCGTTGTTAAACTTCGCGCCAAAATTCGTAATATCCGAAGGCACAACTTGCGCACCCACTTGAGAAGCCATGATTTTTTGTGCTTCATCATAATCTAAAACAGCAATTTTCTTACCTGCCGCTTTGGCTACCGTATTAATACTACGATCATTCACTAGCAAATAAGCATCGCCAATTGGCACCACACCAACAACTTCATATTTTCCGTTTACCATCGCTTTAGCAAAGGTTGGGCTTGCCAAACCTTGCATAACTTTCACTGCCAGTTTGAGATCTGTAATTGCACCAATCGCATCTAACGAGCCAGTAAATGAGTTGAATTGGCGACCACGCATCCCCGTGATACTGACACCATCGCATTTACCCGCTTTAAAATCTTCTGCAATAACCGCTTCATTTGAGCTTACTTTAAGCTCAATATCTGCACCCCATGATTTAGCGGCCAGTTGGTAATCTTTCATCAGCGCGTAAACATCGCCATTCTTACCAACAAGATCAAATACACACATGGTTTGTTTCGCTTGTGTGCCTGCAGATGCAGCGGCTACGCCTGCTGCTAGAATTAGTGTTTTAACCCATTGCATTTTGTTTTCCTTTGCATCTAAGGTGATTATTTTCCATGACCCTTTTTTTAAAAGCATCATATTGTCGTAAAGCTTTCAAATGAGAATATGCCCAAGTTCAGCAGTGTGTTTATCTTCCTGATCAAACATATTTTAAATCTGTACGATTTCATTTGGATTTATATTTGTATGATCACCATCTTTTAATCGAAACACAATGACCGAAATGACAAGTTCATAAAAAACAAAAAACCTAGAAAAATCTAGGTTTTAAGTTACTTATTACATGATTACCAATTATTCACCAGGTAATGCACATTCAAAGTTTGTTTTATCAACTGAACAACGTGATTTTTTCAATACAGACATCATGCTTGCATCGTAAATACCACGCTTAGTCATATCTAAACGAGCATCACGCATCAATTTTTGATACTTAACTTTTTCTTCAGCAGATAAGTTCATTTTGTATTTTGCTGGAATTTCAGCTTCATAACGCTTAATCATTGCAAAAGCAGTTGGAAGCTTTTTCACGAAATAATCACGAGATTTTTGACCAAAACCAGCAGGGAATTTTTCTGGACGAAGAACAACATCTGCAGTCACTTGTAATACAGGGAAGTTAAACATACCCCCTTTAGTACCCAAACCTTTACTTAATTCTAATGGTTTATAGGCATAAGCAGGCGCGCCTACCATATCCACTTGACCATTGTTGAATTTCGCTGCGAAGTTTGAAATGTCAGAGTTTACTGCCGTAGCACCAGCACGTGCGACCATGATTTTTTGTGCTTCGTCATAACCTAAAACTGCGAATTTTTTACCCGCTGCTTTTTCAATTGAATCGATGCTCTTATCACGAACAAAAATATAAGCAGCACCTAATGGCGCGATACCTACAACTTCATATTTGTTTCCAGCCAAATTGGTGGTCATTTTTGCTGCATTACGAGCATCAAGTACATACGTAATTGCGCGTTGAGCGATTTCATTGCTCGGCGCACCACCGATAGAGTCAATAGAACCAGCAAATTTGTTATATGGACGAGCACGCATAGCGGTCATTGCTACAGCCGCACATTTACCCGCTTTAAAGTTATTGTCTGCAACCTGTTCATCTGTCATCGCAATAAGGTTGACATCAGCACCCCAGCCCTTAGCTGCAAGCGCCCAGTCTTGCATCATTTTGTATGCTTCACCTGACTTACCTAAAATGTCAAATACACACACATCGACAGCTGCTTGAGTAGAAGCAGATACGCTTAAGATTGAAGTTGTTGCAATAGCAAGTGCAATTTTTTTCATAGTTTTCATCCTTTCACAAACTTGAACGCTTGTATCCTTGTACGAAGCAGATATTAATCATATTTTTTGGAAAAAAATAGAGCTTGTACTCTATTTTTATAGTGGTCTTGTTTAGTTTTCGTCCCTTTTCATGAGGCTGGCATTTTTTCCCTTAGCAATCTAAACATGTAATAGCGAAAAGTTTTCTTTCAACCACATTTAAAAATATGGTTGAAAGTCAATTACGTTCAAAACGCAATGTTACTTATCTTCATATCACTTATTCAATATTCTGCTTTGCTCATGAATTTATCAATGCAGATTTGTTTGATTTTTATTCACCACTTAATGAGCATTCAAAGTTGGTTCGTTCAACTGTGCAACGGGCACGTTTCAAAACGTTCATCATCATTGGGTCATAAATACCTTGTTTGGTTAAATTCATACGCCCATTACGCAACATTCTTTGATAACGAAGCCGGTCTTCAGGCGATAAAATGACTCTTCTTGCATTCATTCCTGCTTCAAGGCGTTTAATAGTTGCAAAATTACTCGGTAATTTCTGTACAAACCATTGTCTAGATTGCATACCGAAATTATCCGGGAATTTTTCTGAACGAATAATCACATCCCCAGTAATATTGACCACTGGAAAGTTAAATAATGCACCGTTGCCTAAACCTTTATTAATTTCTAAGGGTTTGTAGGCATACGCTGGAGCGGCGATAGAATCCACTGCGCCGCTATTAAACTTCTTCACAAAATCTGAAATATCAGAAGGCACTGCGATAAGATTTAGACTTTCTACAATACTTTTTTGTGCTTGATCGTAATGAAGATAGGCAAATTTCTTCCCTGCGGCTTTTTCGATGGTATCGATATTTTTATCGCGTACAAAAATATACGCCAAACCAATTTGTGCAATGCCAGCAACTTCAATCTTTTCACCATCAACCGTGGTCACCAAACGGCGCTGATTGCGTTTATCAAGCACATAAGTAATCGCTTTTTGCGCAATGGCATTACTGGTGACCGCACCAACAGCGTCAATTGAGCCTGCAAATTTATTATATTTACGTGCTCTCATAGAAGTGATGGATACGCCGTCACATTTACCTGAATCAAAATCTTGTTGTGCTTTTTCTTCATTTTGGTAAGGAATGAGTTCAACATCCGCTTGCCAGTTTTTTGAGTCAAGTTTCCATTCTTCCAAAAACTTATAAGATTCGCCGGCTTTCCCCAATAAATCAAACGCACATACTGTTTGCTTCGCTTCCACAGAAGTGGTCATGGCCAATAGAGCAGCCGAAGCACCCAATGCCCAAAGTCCTTTTATCATTTTAATTTCCTTTGTGTTCTGTTTCTGTATCTTTTTCCATCAATGCAAGACAAATATAATCAGATTTTGAGTAAAAACCTAGTCTGTTTGCCTACATAGATCGATTTTTTATCCATTTTCACAAGAATAATCACATTTTTTCAATGCAGTTGGTGAGATCATCTTTGCATTGAGTAATGAAGAGTTAACTCTTATTACTCAACTTGAGACTCTTTTAGATTATTCACCACCCAGTGAACATTCAAATCGTGTTCTCTCTACGGTACAACGTGCACGTTTCAATACGCTCATCATCATTGGATCATAAACGCCTTGTTTGGTTAGGTCCATGCGTCCATCTCTTAGAATTTTTTGATAGCGAAGTTCATCTTCCTTACTCAAATTTAATTTGTACTTTTCAGGAATTGAATTTTCTAATCGTTTTACCATCACAAAGCTTCGAGGAAGTTGTTGAATAAACCATTCACGTGATTGTGCGCCAAAATTATCAGGGAATTTTTCTGGGCGAATAATAAGGTCGCCTGTGATATTGACGACCGGAAACGAAAACATCGCCCCATTTTTTGAAATCCCACGTTCGATTTCTAAAGGTTTAAATGCATACGCAGGTGCAGCAATCGCATCCACCTGATTGTTATTGAATTTTTTCGCAAAATCAGACATTTCTGAAGGTACAGCTGTCATATTTAAACGTTCAATAATCACTTTTTGTGCAATGTCATAATGCAAATAAGCAAATTTTTTGCCTTTGGCTTTTTCGATATTATTCAAATTTCGATCGCGTACAAAAACATAAGCAAGACCAAATTGTAAAATGCCAGCTACTTCATAGTTTTGATCATCTATTTTAGTCAGTAGTCGACGTTTGTTGCGTTTATCTAAAGCAAAATGAATGGCTTTTCGTGCCACTTGATTATTGGTCACGCCGCCAAGCGCATCAATTGAACCTGCAAATCGGTTATATTTGCGTGCACGCATTGAGGTTAAATAGACTGCATCACATTTGCCTGCATCAAAATCGGCTTGGGCTTTGGCTTCATTTTGATAAGGAATTAACTGTATATCTGCTTGCCAATTTTTTGCCGTAATTGCCCACTCTTCTTTGACTTTAAAAGTTTCCCCTGCTTTTCCCATTAAATCGAAAATACATACTGTTTGTTTTGCCTGAATCTGGCTTGTTGCGCTCATTAACAGTAACGTCGTTAATGCAAACAAATTGTTCTTCATTCCCTTTCCCACGCGATAAAAATCAAATACTTAAATCATAATGATTTCAAGGACTACTTTTAAATCCTAATCCATTTATTGATTACACATCCTCTACGCTTGCTTTTTTGCGTAATTGTGTATTTTAAAACTGAATAATTATAATGGGATTGTTACTTTTTAAAGAGTGCCTTACATCAACTTTTCACTATTTTTAGATGATTTAATTCGATCAACATCGCTAAGATAAAAGTTTGCTTTCATGAGCGATGCCCTTAGAATGCGCTATCTTTTTGCTGTTATGCATACTCATGATCCAGTTTGACCAAGTTTCATTACGCCGCGGTGGACGCGTTTTATTTCAAAAAGCATCTATGCAACTGCATCCTGGTTGGAAAATTGGTTTAACTGGGGTCAATGGCGCAGGCAAGTCGACGTTATTTTCAGCCTTTTTAGGTGGTATAGAATCCGATAGTGGCTCTTTAACACGTCCTGCCGTGTGGACTGTGGCGCATATGGCACAGGAAATTAAAGCGTTACACATGAAAGCGATTGATTTTGTGCTTTCAGGTGATGAAGAATATTGGGAAATCCAAAATAAACTGGATCATCCTGACCAATTAAATGATGAAGAACTCGCCCATTTATATGGTCGTTTCGACGAAATTAATGGTTATTCTGCACCGTCGAAAGCCTCACAGCTCATGGCGGGTCTTGGCTTTTTTGAACATCAATCACAACTCGATGTGGCTAGCTTCTCTGGTGGTTGGCGAATGCGTTTAAATTTGGCGCGTACGCTCATGAGTCGTTCAGATTTACTGTTACTCGATGAACCGACCAACCATTTAGACTTGGATGCCATTCTTTGGTTAGAAGACTGGTTAAAAGCCTATGAAGGCACGCTGGTTTTGATTTCACATGATCGTGATTTCTTAGATGCCATTACCGACCATATTTTACATATCGAAAATCAAGAACTGACGCTTTATACAGGTAATTATTCGACTTTCGAACGTACTCGAAGTGAACGTCTAGCTCAACAACAACAGGCTTACGAAAAGCAATTAGAAACTCGCGCGCATTTGCAAAAATATATTGACCGTTTTAAAGCACAAGCCACCAAAGCCAAACAAGCGCAAAGCCGTATTAAACAGCTTGAACGGATGCAAGAGCTTTCCGCTGCACATGTTGATACGCCGTTTACTTTTAGCTTCCGTGAACCGAGTAAAATGAGTTCGCCTTTGCTTGAACTGGAACAAGCAGATATTGGTTATGGTGAAAAACTGATTGTCACCAATGTGAATTTACAAATTACTCCAACCAGTCGTATTGGCTTACTTGGCATGAATGGTGCGGGTAAATCAACACTGATTAAATCCTTAGTCGGTGATTTGAAATTGATGCAGGGACATCGTAAAGATTCAGAATTACTCAATATTGGCTATTTTGCTCAACATCAAATGGATGCTTTGGATGGCAATGCTAGTCCGATGCTGCAATTGGCAAGGATTGCCGATAAAAAAATTAGTGAAGCCAGCCTCCGTTCATTCTTAGGAAGTTTTGGTTTTAGTGGCGAGCGCATGGATACGCCAAGCGAAAGCTTTTCAGGTGGAGAACGTGCCCGTTTGGCTTTAGCGCTGATTGTTTGGCAACGTCCGAATGTCCTCATTCTCGATGAACCAACCAACCATTTAGACCTTGATATGCGTCATGCACTGACCATGGCACTGACCGATTTTGAAGGCGCGGTGGTTTTGGTATCACATGAGCGTCAATTGGTGGCCAGTGTTTGTGATGAACTAATTTTGGTTCATGGTGGTCAAAGTCGGGAGTTTGACGGTGACTTAACTGCCTATGCAGATTGGTTGCGTCAAGCACGGATTGAAATGATCAAAACGGGGCAAAAACCTGCAGCACCGCTACAGTCACAGGTCGAAGTTAAACCTACTATTTCAAAACTAGATAAAGAAGCGCAGCGTAAAGAAGCTGCTCGTCGCCGTGAACTGGGTCGACCGATTCGTAAGGACATGGAAAAAATCGAAGCACAGATTGGCAAAGTTCAACCACGTTTGGCTGAGATTGAACATGCTTTGGCGGATAGTGCTTTGTACGATTCGAATCGTAAAGATGATTTAATTAAACTGATGAATGAGCAGAACGAACTTAAAGCCAAACTGGAACAATATGAAGAACAGCTCTTAACTTTGATGATGTCTTTAGAGGAATTAGAAAGTTCTTTAGAAGACTAAAAATCATTTTTTTGATCATATACACTTAGTTCCACGTGGAACATAGCAAAAACAAAAAAGGCGATGGTTATTACACCATCGCCTTTTTTATCATCATTTCAGTTGTTAAAAAGACAACTGATTAGGTTGGATTCAATTAAGCATCAATATCTGCATTCAAGGCATTTTCTTCAATAAATGCACGGCGTGGCTCTACATCATCGCCCATCAAACAAGAGAACATCCGATCTGCTTCAATTACATCATCAATCGTCACTTGCAACATATTACGATTTTCAGGATCCATGGTGGTTTCCCAAAGCTGCTCAGCATTCATCTCACCCAAGCCTTTATAGCGTTGGATCATCATGCCGCGGCGTGAATCTTGCAAAATATGCTGCCACACTTGATGGAAATTATTCACTTGAATACGACGCTCACCTTTTTGTAGATAAGCTCCTTCTTCAATTAATTTAAACCAGCTCTTCGAATTTTTAAGCAAGCGCGCATATTCAGCAGAATTTAACAGACCTGCATCGAGCAAATAAGAATGTGGCAAGTTATGCACATACACGGTAACACGCGGCCAATAATGCGCTGATTTTTCACCTTGCGAATTTTCACGTTCAAAAGATTCTAAAGTGATCTCAGGGCGTAAACTTGGCTGTAATTTATCAATCGCTACACGCAGTTGCTCAGCCCAATTTTCGACATAATCTCGTTCATGATTATGATCCGCTTTGAATGCTTCTAGTTCAAGCAAACCATCTAGCAAGCTCGCAGGATAACGTTGGGTTAACCGCTGTAAACTCTTTTGCGACACTTGATAATCAGCAATCACTTGAGCCAATGCTGCACCGCTAATCGCTGGTGCTTCCGCACTAATATGCAAAGCAAGCTCATCAATCGCATTTGAAATTAAATAAGTTTCTAACGCATCGTTGTCTTTGAGATATTGCTCTTGTTTGCCTTTTTTCAATTTGTACAACGGCGGCTGCGCAATATAAATATAACCACGCTCTACCAACTCTGGCATTTGACGGAAGAAGAAGGTCAACAGCAAAGTACGAATATGTGAACCATCCACGTCCGCATCGGTCATGATGATGATTTTGTGATAACGCAACTTGTCTGGATTATATTCTTCACGCCCGATGCCACAGCCTAAAGCGGTAATGAGTGTCCCGACTTCTTGACTGGAAATCATCTTGTCAAAACGTGCACGTTCAACGTTGAGAATTTTACCTTTGAGTGGCAAAATCGCCTGCATTTTACGATTACGACCTTGCTTGGCACTACCACCTGCTGAATCACCCTCGACCAGATAAAGTTCAGACAAAGCTGGATCTTTTTCCTGACAGTCTGCCAATTTACCTGGTAAACCTGCGATATCGAGCGCACTTTTACGGCGAGTCATTTCACGAGCTTTACGTGCAGCATCACGGGCACGCGCTGCATCAATAATTTTACCTGCAATGGATTTGGCTGCTTGCGGATTTTCCAACAAATAAGCTGAAAATTCTTTATTCATCGCCTGCTCAACCGCAGGTTTCACTTCACTTGACACCAGTTTTTCTTTGGTTTGTGAAGAGAATTTAGGGTCAGGTACTTTTACCGAAATAATCGCGGTTAATCCTTCACGCGCATCGTCACCTGTCACAGCGACTTTTTCCTTTTTCAGAATATTTTCACTTTCCAAGTAGCTGTTTAAACCACGTGTCAATGCAGCACGGAAACCAGCAAGATGTGTGCCGCCATCTTTTTGTGGGATGTTATTGGTAAAACAACGTACATTTTCCTGATAGCTTTCATTCCATTGCAGAGCAACTTCAACCACGATGCCACTGTCGGTATCCGTGGTGAAATGAAAGATCTCATTCAGATGGGTTTTACCTTCGTTCATATATTTTACGAATTCTGATAATCCCCCTTCATAATCGTACACATGCTCAAGATTCACGCGTTCATCGCGCAGCACGATGCGCACACCTGCATTTAAGAATGAAAGCTCTCTTAAACGGCGCGCTAGAATATCGACACTAAAAATGGTCTGGCTAAAAGTCAGCTCACTTGGCCAAAAACGCACAACCGTACCCGACTTGTCCGTTTCTCCACACACACGCAATGGATATTGTGAATCGCCATGTTGATATTCTTGTTCGTGGATTTGACCTGCGCGGTAAATCGTCAATTGTAATTTTTTCGATAATGCATTGACCACAGATACACCTACACCGTGTAGGCCACCTGACACTTTATAACTATTGTCATCAAATTTTCCGCCTGCATGCAGGATAGTCAAAATAACTTCCGCCGCAGAAATCCCTTCTTCAGGGTGAATATCGGTTGGAATGCCACGACCATTATCCGACACGCTAACGGATTCATCTTCATGAATCGTCACTAAGATTTCATCACAGTGCCCTGCCAACGCTTCATCAATCGCGTTATCGACTACCTCAAACACCATGTGGTGTAATCCTGTGCCGTCATCGGTATCGCCGATATACATTCCAGGACGTTTACGAACCGCGTCTAATCCGCGTAATACTTTAATACTAGAAGAATCATAAGCTTTTTCATTTGTTTGTTCTGCTTGAGAGACTGATTGAGACTCTGAACTCATGGTTACTCCCTAGTAAATATCTATTCTATTCAAAATGTGAACATAAAATTATGGTGCAGCAAGACTGACTTGACCGTGAACAACATGGAAAAATTGAAAAGAAATCGACAAATCTTTTAAATGTTTTACTACCGACTCATGCTCTAAGGTGGTCATGAAAACTTGACTTCCTAATTGACTCAATCGCTCAACCAAACGTTGCTGTGCAGCGACATCCAACTCTGCTGTCAGATCATCCAATAATACCACAGTTTCTTTATTTCTCGCATGAAGCATTGCAATTTGTGACAGTTTTAGTGCCATGATCAGCAGCTTTTTTTGTCCCCGAGAAAGGACGTGATCAGCCAAACCAAACGGCGTTTTTAAATGTAAATCTGCGCGATGTGGCCCATATTCGGTGTAACGGCGATCGAGGTCTCTGGCATGATATTGAATCAAATCTTGCATCAAACCCTGTTCGGTGTGGAAGCCCGCACTATATTCCAATTCAATCTGAATATTAGGTAATAATATCTTTAAATCGTCCTGAAAAAACTGATTCCATTGCTCGACGATACTTACCCTTTGCGAATGCAAAGCTTCGCCATATTCGCTGAGCATTCTATTCCATGGCTCGATGTCCGATAAGCTTATATTTCGCCGTGTTTTCAACATGCTATTTCGCTGTTTTAAAGCACGTGAGTAATATTGCCATGCTGCATAGAATTCTGGTTCCACGTGGAACATTAGCCAATCCAATAGTTGCCGTCTTGGCTTCGCGCCATGATCAATAATATCGGTACTTTGGGGGTCAATATGTTGCAAAGGTAATAATTTTGCCAACTGTCCTTGCGTGGCAATCGCATCTCCATTGACCTTGATTAATTGTTCGCCAGAACTGAATTTCTGCATGCCTATACGTTCGCTCAACGACTGCGCAAAGACCACTGCGTCATTGGCTTCGTGTTGAATATAATGTTTTGGCATGTGCGTACGGAAAGATCTCCCCGTTGCCAACAAATGAATGGCTTCTAAAATCGAGGTTTTTCCCGAGCCATTTTCCCCATAAAAAAGATTAAACGGTTGCAACTCATGAAGTGCAACCGTTTTTAAATTTCTTACCCGCTCAATATTTAGACGTTTGATTTTCATGATTTAAACTCAAATCATGGCACAAATTAAACTCTCATCGGCATAACAACATAAGTTTGATCTGGTTGGGTCGGATCTTGCACTAAAACCGACTGATTCGCCTCACTCATGCTCATTCGAACATCATCGCCATCTAAAACCCCAAGTACATCTAAGATGTATTGCGCGTTAAATGACATTTCAAGTGGCGCATCATTATACTGAATTGCTAAATCCTCAACTGCTTCATCTTGTTCAGGATTATTGGCGCGTAACTGCAACGTGTCTTGGCTAAAATTTAAAAATACACCACGTAATTTTTCATTACTTAAAATCGCAACACGCTGCAAAGATTGTTTAAAAACATCATGTGCAATCAACACGTGTTTATCACCACTACGCGGAATCACACGGCGATAATCAGGGAATTTTCCATCAATTAATTTCGTGGTAAAACGAACGGTAATATCACTCTGCTCTTTATCGCGACTAGGTGTATTAATTGTGACATTTAGCAATTCACGACCAATTAATAAACTCATTTGATTATCTTCAACACTCAGTAAGCGTTGCAATTCACCCACCGCTTTTCTTGGCACAATTGCTTGAATCAACTGTGACACTGTTGAAGATGCCAATACTTCACACAAAGCTAAACGATGACCATCTGTAGTCACAGTACGTAATTGATTTTCATCAATTTCCAACAAAGTTCCCGTTAGATAAAAACGAACATCTTGTACTGCCATCGCAAAAGCTGTTTTCTCAAACAAGCGTTTTAATTCACGTTGGCTAACTTGGATTTGCGTCCCCTGACTATTTTCAGTGGTCAATAACGGATAATCTTCAGCAGGAAGCGTACCTAATACAAACCGACTATTTCCTGATTTTAAAATACAACGTTGATCTTCTGTGATGTGTAAATCAATCAGCGCAGCGGTAGGTAATGATTTGCAAATTTCTACCAATTTGCGCGCAGGTACTGTCGTCTCACCCGCTTCCAAACATGCACCTTCCAACAAATTGGTGCTCGCAACCAATTCAACTTCCAGGTCTGAACCCGTAATGGTTAACGCGGTGGGCGTGGTTTGAATTTTGACATTTGAAAGAATATTCAAGGTATGGCGACGTTCAACCGCCCCCACGACATGAGATAATACATTGAGCAAACTTTCTTTAGCGATTTTCAAACGCACGATTAAATCCCTCTTCCACAGAAGCTAATAATGATTTTAGCTGTGTACTATGCGTGAGTTAAAAGCAGTTTGCAACTCTGAAAAAATAGATTAACTCTGCAATAAACGCAGCAAATTTTTATAGTCTTCATTAAAAATCGGATCTTGTTCACGCAAACTGGCGACCTTCTCACACGCATGCATAACGGTACTATGATCACGTCCACCAAATGCCATACCAATCTCAGGAAAACTATCTCCTGTTAATTCACGTGCTAAGCCCATCGCTAACTGACGAGGACGAGCAAAAATACGCGTCCGTTTCGGGCCAACCAACTCTTTGAGTTGAATACGGAAGTATTCACTCACCACACGCTGTATATTTTCAACGCTAATGGTTCTCGCGCGAATCGCCAACACATCTTTTAAAGATTCTCGAACCACTTCTAAATCGATAGTTGTGCCTTTAAAACGTGAAATTGCAACCACTTTATTCAAAGCACCCTCAAGCTCACGTACATTGGCAACCACTTGTTGCGCAATAAATAATGCACAATTCCGTGGCAAATCCACACCACTATTTTCTGCTTTTTTCAGTAAAATTTCGATACGCGTTTCAATATCGGGGGGCTCTACCCCCACCGACAAACCCCAAGAAAATCGAGACACTAAACGTGGGTCGAGTTCAGTTAATTCTTTAGGATAACGATCTGAAGTTAAAATAATTTGTTTTGATTCATCTAGTAAAGCATTGAATGTATAGAAAAATTCCACCAAGCTCGCTTCTTTTCCTGCGAGTAAATGAATATCATCGACTAACAATAAATCTAAAGAACGACAGTTTTTCTTAAATTCTTCAACCTTACCCTTTTGTAAAGAACTCACAAAGTCCTGTACGAAGCTTTCAGAAGTCATGTACATGACACGCGCATTAGGCTTGGCTTGCAACAAGGCATTTCCTACCGCTTGCATTAAGTGTGTCTTACCCAAACCCGTTGGGCCATATAAAAACAAAGGATTATGCTGCGAAGCGCCTAACTGCGTTAAAACTTTACGACAAGTTTCTGCAGCCATCTGGTTGGAACGACCTTCGACAAATAATGAGAAAGTGAATTGCGGGTTAAGCTGTTTTTTCTTCGGGATTTTATTGAGATGTGGTGTGGTTTGAACTAAGTCCACTTCTTTCTTGGTTTTTAATGGTGCAGAAACTGGCGCATGCAATGCTGCTGTGGTCGTCGCTGGTTGCTCACTTGCAGATAAGATTGTACCTGGACGCGAATCAACTAAAATTTCGACTTGACGCACACGTCCTTCAGAAAGTTGCTCCGCTAAAATCGTAATCAACTCGATATGGTTGTCTTGAATATAGCGCGTCCAATAAGGATTCGGCGCATATAAACGCATTACCCCTTCAACTTCTTCCGCAACCAAAGGACGAATCCACATCGCAAAGACGTTATCAGAGAGCTCTTGTCGCAAGCGAGTTAAGCAGTCTGTCCAAAGCATGTGCATCCCCTATTCATCCATTTTAAATTTAAAAAACCAACACCCTTACAAATAAAGGGATCGCCATTCTAACCAAGTTATCCACACCTGTCAGGCAAATTTAGGGGAGTTTCGCTGAAAAAGAAAGCACTTGTTTATAAATTTAAATTCAAAAGCACATGTGACTAACTCATAACACAAGCTGTGGATATTTTTAAGCTTCAAGTTATCCACAAACCTTAAAGCATATAAAAACAAAGTTAATCACAATATAAATAATTGTTTAAAAAACAAAAAATGGTCATTTCCACACAAAAACAGGTTACTAATAATAATAAATTTAAATTTATAAATTTGAATTTAATTATAAGAAGGAGAGCGTCTGGGGATAATTCAATGAATTTAAATTCAAACATTAAATACTTGCAATCTGTTGATAAGGGTGTTGATTGTAGGTGGATATATATTAATACTTTTAATTTTCAACTGATTGCCTTGTGTGTAATTTTTTTAGCTTTTAATGAGTAAAATTTTGAAAACCAGCAGAAAGCAAAAAATCAGCATAAATATGGTGTTTATTATTGACAGTAACAACATTGCGCCATAAAATCGCGAACCTTTACAGAAAGATCATTTTGGGAGTTTCAATATGAAACGTACTTTCCAACCTTCTGAACTTAAGCGTAAGCGTGTTCATGGTTTCCGCGCTCGTATGGCTACTAAAGCTGGTCGTCAAGTATTAGCTCGTCGTCGTGCAAAAGGTCGTCATAGC
>JAVXBC010000063.1:0-14632 GCA_036660195.1 Acinetobacter sp. | reverse complement strand
GAAGTAGTCGTCTGCTTTCATATATTGCGCCCATTAAAAAACCACCCGAAGGTGGCTTTACTATATTTCGATCTCAGTAGGCTTTTCTTCTTTCTTTTCCTCTTTTGGAAAGAATAAAGTAAAATTAGTTAAACGATTATTACACATGAAGTATCTCATTCGTTTGTCGTTAAACTCATACATTGACCATATCAATCCTGCATAGAAATCAATAAACTGCAACTCAAGTGATTTTGAGCTGTCCATTGGTGTTACATTACAGCTTTGATTTTTAACATTATGTTCAAGACTTGCTTCCTGAATCATTTGATTTAAATACTCACCCATATTCCACTTTGTATTAACCCGCTCACTTCGTCTGTCGGGCATAAAATCAACAAATGTGGATTGGCATATTTTAGTCAATAAAAGAAGCTTTATCATATAGTTGTAAAGGACATTTGGATCCCTCTTAAATCTACCGCTTACAAAATTTTTATTAACCGTTATTGATCTAATTTGTATATCAGGATGATCTAATAATAATTTTGCAGTCAACTGCAGAAACAAGTCTTTATCCGCTGAATTTAAGTCAACAGATTTCAATTCATTCTTTAACGGTCTCTTTCTTTTTACATACAGCGCTTTAACTATGCGTTGAACATATTTAGCCTTATGATCAGGTATGCATATTGCTGCCAAGGTTAGCATTCGACTGGATCCACCTTGCTGGTAAGGATCCCGCATATTCCAACCTAAATCACCACTCTCATCCAAATATATAAATGTTCGCATAGTCTTGTTTATTGTTAAGCAATAAAAAAGCCCCTAATAAAGTATTATTAGAGGCTTGAATTTGAGTGCGGCACCTAGAGGCAACTTACTTACAGTAAGTTTACGATTATCGCAGTATTTATCGTACCTCAGCCTAGGCGTGGAGTATTTATACCGCGCTGCGACTACACCCATATAGTATTAGCTATTTACAATGCTGTCAATAATGCGTAATTAACAAATGTCAAGTATTTCCCTTATGAAATGCGCTATATCTTGTCGCAATGCATCATTTTGATTGTATCTTCAAGCATACAAAGCTTCACGCAAATTCTTAATCCGATCTTTCAATCGAATCATCACACTATCAATAGCAATCAACTCACTATGCCTCAAACCTGAACGGCTTAAGTTTTGGTACTTAGACAGCTCAGCACTACAAAATTCTAAGTCTTTTTTCGCTTGTACTTTATCTGTCATAGGACCACCAAATAAGAAAAGAAAAACCCCACCAGTAATGCATATTGAGCGGGGTTTCATGTGCCGTAATACATTCGGCAAATGACTAAGGAAAAGTAGCGAAAGGCCTTATATTTCTTTCAAACAATCACGGCATTCTTTGACTTCACCGTCAATCTCAATTGCACCATGAAGGCCAAATAAACACATTAACAATCGGAGCATTACTTTTCTCCATGCAAAAAAAAGCCCACCTCAGCAGTAGATTGATGTGGGCTTAAACTAAGGACCTTGGAAGGTCATTCAGAAACTACAGCTGTTTCTAGCAGCAATCATGCATACTTATTCGTGAATTTTTTGTGAAAAATGAATTAAGAATAAATCAATATTTTATGAATTAACTTTAATTGAAATCTGGGTGGCGACATTCAATACAAACCACTAGGAATAAAGAAACCACCATACGAGCCCCGATATTGCTTACACAAAAAACATTTCTCGGAGCATTAAAAATGCTCACATTTCTGTGAGCATTTGTTGTAATTCTCGTCTTTCCGAGTGTCAATCGATTTACCTAGTTAGATGATCTATAACAACATCTAACCTAATTAAAAAATTACTCGATATTTGCTATTCAATCAATCATTTTATTTCGTATATTTTTGATAAATATCACGTTTAATTCACAAAGGATATGATGTTTGATTGAATTATTTGCTTTTACCTAAGACATAAAAAAAGCCCACATTATGAGGGTTAATATGGGCTCCCTTATCATTTGCGCTGATTTGGGTAAATGTGTCGTTATATAACAACGGAGAAAGAGTAAATTAATTTAATAAAAATGCTAATTTATTTTCATTATATGTATTTTAAATACATTTTAAGAAATTATAACGATAGGAAAGCCCTCTTCGTGGGGCCAAACGCTACTCACAATCACATCAACCTTACATGCACGGTCAACTTCACTTGCTTTCATTCTCATTAAGGTCGGGTTGCCAAGCCCTAGCTGGAATTGCCTAAACGATCTAGGCATTTACTCAAGGCATGTTCTGTAAGCTGGCACACTCACAGGATATGGTTGCCAAATTTCAGGCAACAAAAAAGCTCGATCATTTCACCGAGCTTTGATGTATGTAAAATCTGGGTGGCGGCATTAAAATTTAAACCACTACGAATAAAGTTAAGCCGCCATTGGGTGCCTTGATATTGCTTTCACGGAACATTTCTCAAGGCATTAAAAAAGCCCACCAAAATCGATGAGCTTTTTACGGTAATCAAGTGAATTACTATAACTTCGTCCACTATAACAGAAATATGCCATACCCTGTATTTACAGTCAAGCGGATTCATTATCCTGACTCAGCTCAACCGCTTTTGTAAATTTATCAATCACAAAATGCGGGTAACGTGATTTTATGAAAGCCAAACCACATTTGATATCTTGCTGAATTTGAGAACCATATGTGTCATTACTTACAGCAATATCTCGAATAGACTCACCCATAACGTAATGCCACCAGATAGCCCCTATCCACTCTTGAACCACCTCATCATTAATAGACTGAAGGTCGATTAATAGTTTTTGAATCGCACGTGCTTCATTGCAGTCTAATTGGCAGCATGTTCCTTTACGGCGTACGCATAGGCGATCTCTCAGAGTCTCATCAGACATATACATTGCTAGCAAACGTTCACGCTGTTGCTGCGTTATTCTTTTTGTTGGCATAGTTTTAACAACCATTACCATTGTTTCATTGTCGCCATTTATCCAAGCTCCAAGCTGACGACACCATTCTTCAAAACTGTATTTCGACCAATCCGTCGCTTGCATAATCGTTACTGCTGCCGTCATCCCAAATCCCCTACCATCTTCTCTATTTGCTCAATCGCTTTGCCGCTTTTTACTTGCTCGGTGCTAAACCGTATTACCTGATAACCCATCATCGTTGCTGTGTTGTATTTCTCTAAGTCTCCTAAATACCCCTTACCCCGTGTATGTCTGCCATTACTCCAGATCCCACCTTCCACTTCTACCAATATCTTTTTGCCCTTCAAATGAAAATCTGCTCTCCATTTACGTGTAGGGTGAAACTTAAACTCCTGCTCGAACTCGATTCTTAAAGCTCTCAGAGCAGTGGCCAATATCACCTCACCTTCACTCTGTACCTTTTC
The DNA here is from genome assembly GCA_036660195.1 of Acinetobacter sp. Classification (GTDB taxonomy): domain Bacteria; phylum Pseudomonadota; class Gammaproteobacteria; order Pseudomonadales; family Moraxellaceae; genus Acinetobacter. The sequence goes on along the minus strand of JAVXBC010000063.1, from coordinate 11,242 downwards.
ACCTTTAACCTTTGGGCGCTTAGATCCTCTTTTAGGTTTATTCGCACCGATCATCTTTTTGTATTCAGCAATGGAGTAGCTGCTACTCACCAACACCACTCCATTTCTCAAAGAAAAACACCACAGGTACAGATTTGATTTCAATCAAACCGAAACGATGTAAGTGACGCGCATGTGTACTATCACGAAGTAATTGAACATCGCGGTAATGCTCAATAGACCTGCGCCACGATTCAAGACTCATTGAATGTTTATTAATGTTGCAAGGAACACATGACGGGTTTAGATTTTCAATTGTGTCTAAATGCGGTTTATGCATTTCACCAGTCGATTTAACTCTACGGTTTGGACACCAAGCTAAAACCCTGTCTACAGCCTCAATATGATCTGCATGCCACTTATCACCCAACTCACAACCGCAATAAGCACAATGACCACCAAATTTCATTTTTAAGTTTTCACGCTGTTGTTTGGTAAGTTTCATCCCATCACCTCAAATAACTGCTTAGCCTTTTCCGTTAAAAAGAATCGTGATTCATCTGCAAAACCTGCATCTTTTCGTTTGATATACCCGGCTTGTTCTAAACCCTTCAGGTATCGCTGTGCTGTTCTTAAACTGAGATTGTTTAAGGCTGTTTTACGAAGCTCAGATACCGTTGCTATTGGGGTGGTTTCAATTGCCTTGAGCGCATGAATTACACGTTCAAATATTGCAATCTGATTCACTGGAGTACTTAGATGCTTCATGCCGCACCTGCCTTACCAACCATAAAACTTGGTGGAGTCGGTAACGATTGTTCTATTGGTCGCCACATGTGTAAGCAATACTGGTGATTGTTCACATAGTCGCTTTTAGGTGGGTGATACTGAATTACGCAGTCATCTTCACTCCAAAATAAGGACTTGATGAAACACATCTCTTCCCAAGTTGGACAACGTGACGGAAGTGAAACACTGACATGCTCCCAGCCCATTTGATCGCTAGCAATGACAGTGAAAATACATTTTTTGGTCTTCACCCAAAATGCACCATTGTTTCCGTAGCTTGAATCACTACCCAGTAGACCAGTAGTAATTCTGAATTTTTCTGGAACTTGAAAACTCACACCCCACCTCCAACACGCTCATCAGCCCAATTACACTCAACCACATCCAATCCATCATGCTGAAAACGAGACCATAAGCGGTCACCAAGGTCTTGTTCCAATTCATGTGCTGTCATGTTTGAAATCAACATGGTTGGCTTGCCAGCGTCATAACGTGAGTAAAGAACTTTGTGCACCAGCTGGAGACGGTTTTCATGGCGGTCATGCAATCCATATTCATCAAGAATCAATAGATCGTATTCAGTGAAGCGATGAACTGCGTTTACCTCACTGTCATCAGCTTTGGTCCATGCATTCGCAATTTCATTCGCCATGTCTTCAGAAGTCACATAGCGGGCATACTTTTGGGTCTCAAGAATGTTTCGAGCCACGGCGCAAGCTAAGTGTGTTTTCCCAGTACCGGTGCGACCAATCATGATCAAATTGCGCTTGATCCCCTTCGTGAAATCTTTCACAAACGTGACGCATTGAGTTTTTGCATTTTGCTGACCGCTATTCGCTACCAAGTATTCTCTGAACCCACTGTTCGCATGACGGGTTGGAAGTTTTGCGCCTTGAAAGTGTTTTTCACGAACCATCGCATTCACGGCGTTGTGATGTTCTGCTTGAGCTTTGTTAAGCGCTTCTGTTGAGCATTGCTTGCAGAACGATTTACCACGGAAAGAAACCATTTGTGCCTGGTGCAACTGGCAAAATTCTGTTGATTTCTGAATATCAAAACTAAGCGGTGCGATTGCGTTCATAGGAGCCCCCTTGTATCCACATCACCTGTTGCTGGTTCATAGTTCTGAACTTCACCCCAAGGATCGTTCACATTGCGGTTGTTTGGTTTTTCAGAAGATTGTTTGCGTGTTGGTTTTCTTCCTTCGCGTTCTGCCTTGGTCACTTGTTTCTCAAACTCCTGCACCAACCAAGCTGCGAACTTTCTCGTTTTTTGGTTTTCGGTGAGATGGATTTTGTTTTCCCAGTGCGCATTGAAACTACCCAAGTGAAACTGGAAATCAGGCATGGTTAAAATTTCATTTACGCGATGGCTGAATTTCGTTTGAAGCAAAATTGTGCTTAGGAAATTTTGATCAGGTTTCCATGAATCATCCTGAGCTGAATTTTCAGGCAATTCCTGTTGTGTGTTTATATCTGTAGTAATCTCTGTAGTAGTCTCTGTATTTGTCCCCTTTTTGAAATGGGGAGGGTCTGCCTTTTCAAATGGGGAGCCTCCCCCTTTTGAAAGTGAGAGGGTGGTCATTTCAAAAAGCACAGGGGTAATGAGCTCAATAAACAAAACATTGTTGTATTTCTGATTGTTAGCTTCGATTGTGCGAAAATGACGTTTTAGCACTCCACACTTCTCAAGACGATCAAATGCCTCTTTGACTTGCTGTTTTGAGAAGCCATATTGATCAGAAAAACTCTGGTAAGAACGCTGCAAAAGATCAGATTTAAACTTCTTTTTAACGCGCACAACTTGGCCAGAATATTCATCACGCACCACTGTAGGTCGATGCCAATAAACGATTTCTGAAAGCACAACGATAGCGTTTAAATCGGGTTTTCCACTCTCTAAAACGAAGGTACTAAACCAACTGGTTGGTAAGATGTTACCCTCAAGGTGAACACTACCAACCTGATCCACGACATCATGGCCAGTGCTGAATAAACTCATTTAGCACACTCCAATTTGACTAGGCCGCGCTTTTCCAACTGACGAATAATTCGAGGTTCGACAAATTCGTTGTTGATTTTGTACCTCGTACGTGACTTTTCTTTCACCTGAACAAGTTGGGTACCTTCCTGCATTTGGCGACGTATCGCTATGGCTTGCCCCCCCCATTTGGGTTGTATGCTCAAGAATGAAATAAGCCTCTTGCGCCTCAATTGCAGCATTCATCACTGACAAAGGCATTGCGGCAAGCTCTTTAGCTGTGTAGATCTTCACTGGATCGAGTAAAGGGATGATTACTTCGATAGGTGTTGGAGAAACGGTGATGTCTTGTTTCTTTTTGGTGATTTTCTTCATAACGCACCACCTTTGATATTTAAATAAGCACCCACTCTGTCACCCTCATATTTCAGCTCATCAAGCAAGTCTTGTAGTCCAAATTGATTTGCTCGATTTACGAGATGGCGAATAAATTCATTTTTTTCATAATCACCATCTTCATCGTCACAATCGCATTCACACTCATGGTCTTCACATTCAGAACAGTGAAAATCAACACCACGATCTGTCAGCTCTTCAGCAATCGATTCAAGATCACTTTCATCTGCTTCGCTTATGAAGCTCATCACGTCATCAAGTGTCATACCCCACCTACCTTTTCATTCATCTGAATGAAACGTCCAAACATAAAAATCTGACCCGCTCGATGCAGGCTTGAAATGATTTCACCTGCATACCAAGCTGAAATACGATGTTCATTGATCAGCATTTCCATAAACTCGTCTCGCGTGACAGCAGCATTCTTTTCATCGCCGTTTACCTTGCGTAGGTTTGCTCTACGGATCTCCAGCAATCCATCTAATGTGCGGAGTGCTGGCTCGTACCATGATTGAAGCTGCATCATCTGCTTATGCTCAGGCTTCTTTTGAATGGCCTTGTTGGTAATCATGGAACCTCCGCTAAGGCTTGTTCGGCCTTGGTGAGACGGCGTTTTAGTTTTAGTTCCAGAGTTGAGGCGTGACGGATCTCTGTTGGATCTACAACAACAACGATCACACCATTCGTTGTAACGCCAATACCACCCAGCGAGGTTATGTACTCAACGGAAAGTAAATCTCCCGTATCAAAAACACGATTCACTAGAGTCACTGGAGCGATTAGCACCACCGTATCCCCTTGTAAGAAATCGTTATTTGAGTTGTCTTGAATTGCTTGTTGTGCTAAATTTCTTCTCATATTCATTGGTTCCGATAATTAATGAATCACAACCACTTTCTGTTCGTGCAGGAAGTGGTTTTTTAATATCCGAGCTTTTCTTTTTGTCCGCTAATCTCGTCATGAAACAAATCATCGACGGTATCAATACGACTCATCCAGCTTTTAGACATAACTAAAAGTGCCTCAACTCTAGATTTATCAATGCTTTGATATTCCTTAGGTACAATCTTTAATCCTAAGCAGCTCAATAACTCGCAAAAGGTTTCAATTTCCGTCAAGTCATTGTTTTTTCTATCTGTTTTCATTCTAGATAAAGTGCTTGGATCAACGCCAAGTTGTTCGGCTAATTCGCTTTGTCTGCAATTCGCAAGTGATTGCAAAATGCGCGATATTCCATTTCTGGCGCTTGCAGACAATTCAGGGGATACTTTGCTCATAAGCAGCTCCTAGGCAGTTAATGTTTGAAATTCTTTTAGTGATGGACATAAATCCACCGCTTTGAATTTACCGTTAGTTGCTTTTTCTGCACGTATCGCTACGCGCTCAGACATATTCCATCGGCCAGCTACATATCCGCTGATATTTGCCTGACTAACGTTGAGAGCGTTTGCTGTTGAGACTTGCCCACCAAAATGCTCTACAAGATTTTGGTAAATGGTTTTCATAGCCATCTCAAAATATTAGTAATAAATCAATAATATTAGCAATCTAATACACAGTCAATAAGTATTCTAATTTGATTTAATATTAGTTGCCTAATATGCTTAAGAATGCATAAGAAGGTGATACAAATGCTTAAGGACAGATTGAAGAAGGCTCGTAAAATGGCCGGTAAATCCCAAAAAGATGTGGTTGAAGCTATTGGAATAACCCAATCCGCTTTAAGTCAATTAGAAACGGGGTTGGTAAACTCATCCTCTCATTTACCATCTATAGCTAACTTTCTTGGTGTAAATGCATATTGGTTGCAAACTGGTAATGGGGAGATGCAAGATCAAACCACGCCAGAACCAAGCTTTGGCAACGTTCGCCCAGATACATCACCTCTACGCAAAATTCCCGTATTGGATTACGTTCAAGCAGGACTGTTTCATGATGTTGGATATGATGGCCTTAATCCCAAAAGTGAGACTTACACTACTTATCAGAGTGCAAAACCTGAGTGTGTATTCTCGCTGGAAGTTTCAGGTGCAAGCATGACGCCAGACTTTAATCCTGGCGACAAATTAGTGGTTGATGCCTCAAAACCACCCTATCCTGGTTGTTATGTAATTGCTCAGAATGGTAGTCATGAAGCCACATTTAAAAAATACCGTGCAATCGGTTATGACGAACATGGGCGGGAGACTTTTGAGTTAGTTCCATTAAACCCTGACTTTCCAACCATGAACTCAACTCAGCAAGAGATTCGCATCATTGGAGTAGTAGTTGAACACCTAAGAAGCTTTAATAAATAAGAATAAACCTAAGCACATCAAAGCTTGGGTTTTAAGCTATTTAAAGCACACAAATATAAGGAAACAAAATACCAAACATGCAAAGAATTGAAGTAAATTCGCGCAATATCAGCTACGTGCTTTATCAGCACTTCTTGTTGACCGTGGTTCTTAGGACTGGTGAGAGATTTATTTATAGACTTCTTGAAGCCAGTACCTTTAACGATTTTATTGAAGCAATTGATAAAGATAAATTCTATAAAAGCCAAATTGATATGAATAAAAAATTTAAACGAATTCAACTTTTTGTGTAATAAAAGCCCTTAAAGAAGGAAAGCATAATGATCGCAACACTTAATAAATCCAAAACTGCGCTAACAATTAATCGTCAAGAATTCAAATTGGCATTAGAAAAAATTGGTGCTGGAATTGATAAACAAATAGCCTCGCTCAAAAAAGCCAAACAAAGCTATGACCCTGCGGAAATAGCACACGAGGTCATTGGTGAAGTAAACATCTTTGAAGCGATTATTGAGGGCTTTAACGAAGCAGAAAGCACTAATCTAAAACTAGCCGATATAACCAATCTTGAAGCAGCACAAGGTTGGGTAGATGACTTTTTAGGAAAATATTCTGATAAATAAACCCTAAGCATGGCTTGAGGTTGATAAGAAGAATCTAAGATGAATAAATTTGACTATATGAAGCTAGGGATACTCCTTGTTGCGGTTACCTTTTGTTGGGTTTCTATGATTTTTTAAAATGCGAACCCGAAGCCATTTCTTTCACATACATCGGATGGAGAAATATATGAATCAAAATACTAAAGAAGCTCTCATTCTTGAGCTCACTAAAGCAAAGGTTGGTAAACAACACATCGACAACCCAACCAATACCAATCTAACAAAAGCAGAATTTTGGATTGAGAGCTATTTGGAAGCTGAAAAAGAAATAGAAGAAGTAATTAGTCGACTTATACCTGAAAATTAATTTAAAACTACGTGCCTTTCGCAACCCCTTTAAAGTTGGTAAAACCTTAAACCATTATTATGCTTAAGAATATAATTTCGTTTTTCATTTTATTACCACTGCCTATGCAAGCTTTTGCTTACGTATACACGGGGTCAAGAGCTGGAAGCATAGACGCTAATGATCCACTCATTACCCTTGTTTTCTTTCTCCAAGGGATCGCAGCTTTATATTTTTTCTATATTTCAATCAGGGGTTGGGTGAAACGCAAGACCAACGGAGAGAAACCAGATCCACTTTATGGAACTGATTGGCTTTGGGCATTAGGCGTATACGCATTACTTTCATTATTTGCGTGTTTTCCAATTTTTGAAATTCTTAGTGCTTATGGTGGAAAAGATCTAGTAAGAGACACTTGGTATATTGTTTTTCTAGGCCTTTTTGGCTTGCTTACTTTTTCAAGATGTACATAAGTAGTTAACTGAAAAACTTAATACTAAATAAAGCTGCGAACCCGACGCAGTCCTTTGAATCGAGTGGAGAGAAATATGGCTGAGACTAAGTGCGGTGGTTGTGGTTCACATGAATTTGAGCTTGTAAGCAAACAGATTAAACACTCTGAATTCTTATTTTGGTTTGTTCAATGTTGTTCATGTGGTGTTGCAATTGCAGTCATGGAGCATAATCATATTGGAAGTAAGCTTGATCATATAATTCAAAGGTTGAGTGATGTTGAGGCAGTAGCTGGCTCCAGACCTCAACTTACTAAACAAAAGAATAAAAAGAAGTAATCAAGTTTTGCCTAGAGCATAAGAACCATTTGACTGGTGTGCTCCTTCAGCCATTGCTATGTTGATTTTATTTAAATCAACTGCGGTAATCCCATGTTTATCAAAAACAAATGATTCCGCAATTTCGATATTTTTTTGGATTAATACATGATCATGCATGCCTGAGGAGACATACGTTCTATATAAGTTAGCTCTAAATTCTTTTTTATTCATTCTTACAAACTCCATCCAACCCACCACTACGGTGGGTTTTCTTTTGTCTATTAAAACATAAAAAATTAGTGATAATAAAAATATATTAGAATACTTATTGACTACTAATATTAGTTTGCTTATATTTATCTCACAGACAACAAAAAGCCCTGAGACTTTCGACGGGATCAGGGCTTTTGCAAATTGCGAGATCAATTATGAACAAAACCTTATCCCCTTTCAATACCATCAAGATATCTCTTGGTGTAGCTGCTGTAACAATAGGCGTGCTTAGCTGTGGGTTTAAAACTGCACCACAGGCTGCACAACCAATAGTTGCCAACGTAGCCCCATCCGAATATCAACTCCTTGCATTACGCATGACTGGAGATAACCACGGCGAAGCGATTATTCGTTTAGATGGTTTCCGCGTTACTGCACGTTTTGAAGTTGAAGCATTTGAAGACAGCTACGGCGTACCGGGTAGTGAATTTACCGCTGTCGACGTAACCAACCTTGATGAAGTGACCGTTTCAGATGCCCTAGGCAATCCATACAACGACTTCACAAATCACATCGACCATCAGAACTTCAACGCCCTCATCAAAGGCTATATCGAAAAACATCGTTTAGTGGAGGCAGGCTGATGACTAATTTTGACAAATTAATTTTCGCACCTCATTGGGTGAAAATCTGTAAAGAAACGATGGTCGACTTAACTGCTGAAAATGTTGTGGTAGTTGGTTTTGGGGAGAATTGCTTCTCCATCCTTGGCTTCCCTGAGTATGTTTTTGACGCAGCAGACCTTACCGCTTTAAAACATCGCCGCATCGCTAGCTACTACATGCCCTTGCATCAATTTGATGAATTGTATGAAGAGGTATTTGGGACAAGTTTTGTTGACGAGTGTGATGAGCTTGATCTGGGTAGCAGCCATGGATTCATTCGCAACGGAATAGGCTTAAGAAAAGAGTATTTCTTTGGAGGGAAGGTTAAAACATTTTTAATTCAAGATGAATTAGACCTAGTGGCCCTAAGTAAGCTGGAGAGTATCTTATGGCGCTAAATAATCAAACTCCCGAAGTAATTAACTTCGGTAAGCATAAAGGTACCGCCCTTATTGATTTAGACCAACCATACGTGCGCTGGTTACTTAAACAGGAAAGTCTGAATGGTGATTTACGCAAAAGCTTAGAGAGCCTGCCTTGGGTTAAAGAGGTTCAGCGACGTAAAGAGTTAGCGATAGCACTGCAACGTACACACATTCCACTCAGCGAACGCAGAGCTTTTAAGCGTCGTATGGGTTGGGTTGGTTCGAGATAAGGGGAAGTATTCATGACTGTATTTTTTAAGAAAGCTCAACGTAAAAATGCCAAATTACGTCTTGCTATAGCTGGCCCTACAGGATCTGGAAAAACCATGGGTGCTCTACTTATTGCCAAAGGTATTGGTGGGCGTATTGCGGTTGCTGATACAGAAAATAGTAGTGCTGAACTCTATGATGATGTTGTTCTATTTGAACATGCGAACTTGCAGCCTCCCTACACTCCTGAAAAATTCATAGGTGCTATTAAGGCCGCAGAAGACGCAGGTTTTGACACACTTATCTTAGATAGTATCACTCATGAATGGTCGGGTGTTGGTGGTTGTCTTGAAATTGTAGATAAGCTGGCGAGCACCACATTTAGAGGCAATAGCTGGGGCGCATGGAGTGAAGTAACTCCTCGCCACCGTAAGTTTATCGATGCAATGCTGCAGTCCAGTATCAATATTATCGTGACGCTGCGCTCGAAAATGGAAACCGTTCAAGTTACAGATGGCAAAGGTAAGAAGAAAGTTGAAAAGGTTGGGATGAAGGCTGAACAACGTGATGGCATTGAATATGAGTTCACAACAGTCTTGGATATTACACACGACAACTTCGCTATCAAAACTAAAGACCGTACGCGTATTTTTGAAGAACCACGCCTCCTAAGTGAAAACGATGGAATCCTACTTAAGCAATGGCTTCTATCAGGTTCTGCTGATTCTTGTATTGATGGTAACGAATACCTAGAACTTGAAGAGTTAATGAAGAATGCGGGTGTAGATATTGAGAAATTCTGCACAAAACGCGGTTTAAACAGTTTGCATGATGTTCAGCAGCAAAAGTTTGATGAAACCTGTAAATCACTCAACGAGATGATTAAACGCAATGCTGAGGCACAGCAAGCAAATGAAGAACAGCTACAGCAGGAACAAGATGCCTTGCTGGAACAAGACTACCAACAAGCATTAGCTGTAATTCAAAAGGCACAAAGCGCAGTTGAACTTCAATACCCTGCTGATTTTTTCAAAGGGACTAAATACGAACAACAAATTCTAAATTCTTGCCAAGCAAAGTCAGATATGGAGGGATGGACAGCATGAACATTTTAAATGGTACTGAAGCTTTTGAAGCAATGATGGCTGGGCGAAATATCATGTGCCGCGCTGCAGGTGAATTAATCGCTTTTGATGACTTGGACCAGTTCCCTGCCACCATCTTTTCTAAACCCGGTTATGAGTTTTGCATCAAGATCGACACAATCGAAGTTGCGGGCATTACTTTTACAAAACCACTAGATGATGATGAAGTTGAGCATGGTGATGATATTTATATTGTTCAGGCCAATGGCGAGATACATCACCATAAATACCAAGCCTGTCATGAAGCAATAAATCAATCTGTCGCACGTGGCTTTGCGCAACGCGATCTAGCTAACGCACAGTTACAAGCAGAGGCATTCTGTAAACTCTTTGACCGCGAATATCGCCAAGCTGATATTGTTGAATTTACTGAAATGAATGCTTCAACAAAACAAAAACGTGGACGTAAAGCCAAAGAAAAGGATGTAGAGGAAAGTAAACCTGAACTTGAAGCAGCGGATACAGCCTCAATTCCTGTAGAAAAAATGGCATTTGAAAGTCAGTCAAACATAGAGATCGTTTCACAAGGCTCAATTTCTGTTGTTGAGGATAGTCTTACAGACTTCGCTCAACCTAAGGCTGAACCTGCTTCTGAAAATTTAAGTGTAGATGAGCTTAAGCGGCTTCAAGCGGAAGCTGAAAAGTTAGTCGCTGATAAAAAGTTAGCTGAGACTGCAGAAGTTGAATATCAAAATCTATTAAATGGATTACTGGAGCGTGCCGCAAGTGCTCAAACACCGGCAGAAGCAAATGCGCTTATTAAATACACCAGTGAATGGACTGAAGAACAACGTAAGCCACTGCTTAACGCTATTCACAATCGCTTGAAGGATATCAGTGCATTCACAACCACTGAAACACAACCACCTTCATTGATGATGCAAATACAAAATGCCAAAGATTTAAATGAGTTGGAGTGTTTGGAGGTCGAAGTATTCAATCGCCATCCTGATATCCAATCTAAGTTAATGGACTTTGTAAAGCGACGTCGCTTTGAGTTGAAAAATGGGGCTGGTCCGGTGGGAGCACCTCTATGAGCTACACCTACTCTTCTATTACCCGAGTGCTGTTAATTCAGCACAACGGGCGGGTAAGAACTTACAGAGACATCAACCTCTTTGGGATTGAAGACTGTATCCAAAACTTTGTAAATACGTGGGGGTATCGATGATCTTCAGAATTAAAAATAAGCATGCCCTTGCCTTCATGATTTGGCTTGAATTGCTGGGCTATGTAAAGAAAGTACTGGCTGATGGTAGCTGCACGTTCTCAGGCAAAGGCACAAAGAAGTCGCTGAGCTATGTGCTTGTAAAGAATGATTTAACGGGTAATGCAGCTTGTCAGTCACTGTATGAAGAATACGTGAATTACCAAGAGTCTAATTATATTGATATGCAGGTAGCGGGATGAACAATACACCAA
>JAVXBC010000062.1:0-14791 GCA_036660195.1 Acinetobacter sp. | reverse complement strand
GGTCGTTGGTTCAAATCCAGCTCCCGCTACCAAGTTTCTAAAAAGAGGCTCACAATAAGGTGGGCCTTTTTGCACAGTGAGCTTTGCTTTTCTGTGTCATATAGGGGCGATTTACGCCCTTTTTTATTGGTTGAATTTAGCTATCGGGTAGCATCGACATCAATTGGTCAAATAGTCGTGCTTCACTAGACGGTTAAGATAGATTGGCTCGAACACGAGAGCGACGAGAGTAAATGAAATTATCAAATAAGTCTCAAGCATTGCATGATTTGATCACGCCAGCAGTGGCTGCGTGTGGTGTAGATCTGTGGGGGATTGAATTCCTGCCACAAGGTAAACGTTCTTTATTGCGCATTTATATCGATAAAGCGATTGATGAGAATGCTGAACCTATTTTGAATGAAGATGGTGAAGTTGAAGAAGGCCGTGGTATTGGCGTGCAAGATTGTGTCCTTGTGACACAGCAAGTCGGTGCAATGTTGGATGTTCATGACCCTATTTCGGGTGAGTATGCTTTAGAAGTTTCCTCACCAGGTTGGGATCGTCCATTTTTTCAATTATCACAAATGCCTGCTTTTATTGGGCAACAAGTAGCTTTGCGATTAATTGCTGCTGTCGAGAATCGTCGAAAGTTTCAAGCAAAATTACTTTCTGTAGACCTTGAAAATGAAATGATTCAGGTTGAAGTCGAAGGTAATCATGTGCTTGAAATTGATAGTAATAATATTGATAAAGCAAATTTAATCTATCAATTGATCGTAAAACGGGTGATTACCGTACTTTCCGTCAATGGGAAGTGGTTGCAGACGAAGATCATGAAATGCCAGCTTGCCAAGATGCGATTTCAGATTTAGATCCATCACAGTGGTCAATTGGTGACATTCGTGAATTGGAAGTCGAATCAATCGAATTTGGTCGTATTGCTGCGCAAATTGCCAAGCAAGTGATTGTACAAAAGATTCGTGAAGCTGAACGTGCTTTGATTGCAGATGCGTATGAATCTAAAGTCGGCGAACTTGTTTACGGTGAAGTGAAAAAGCAAACCAAAGATGGCTTTATCATTGATCTTGGTGACAATGCTGAAGGTTATTTGGCGCGCGAAGAAACAATTCACAAAGAAATGTTGCGTCCAAAACAACGTATTAACGCGATTTTATATAACGTTAACCGTGATGGTCGTGGCGCACAATTATTATTGTCACGTGCACGTCCTGAAATGCTGATTGCATTGATGACCAAAGAAATTCCAGAAATTTCTGAAGAAATCATTGAAATTAAAGCAGCAGCGCGTCAACCAGGTGTGCGTGCAAAAATTGCCGTGAAAACCAATGACCATCGTATTGACCCAGTCGGTGCATGTATTGGTATGCGTGGCACACGTATTCAAGCGGTACAATCTGAGCTGAATGGCGAACGTATTGATGTTGTGGTGTGGTCAGATGACCCTGCTCAATATATTGCCAGCGCATTAGAACCAGCAGATGTATCGGGTATTGTGCTTGATGAAGATGCACGCAGTGCAGATATTATCTTCGCAACCAACGATCAATTGGCGCGTGCGATTGGTTCACAGGGTCAAAATGTACGTTTAGCATCAGAATTAACGGGTTATAAACTCGACATGATGTTAGAAGAAGAGTATCGTGCACGTCAGCAAAATGAGGCACAGCAATATCTCGACATGTTTGTTTCTCGTCTTGATATTGATGAAGACTTGGCAATGGCATTGGTTGAAATGGGCTTCACTTCATTAGAAGAAATTGCTTATGTCCCTGCAGAAACATTTGACGAAATTGAGCTTGAAGCCGATTTAGTTGAATTATTGCAAAGCCGTGCTAAAGAAGCTGCGTTAACAGATGCTTTGATACAGCAAGAAAATATTCAAGAGCCTAGTGCAGAACTTCTCGCAATGGAGGGGATTACCCTCGAGATTGCTTATGCATTAGCGGCACGTGGTGTGATTACAGTCGATGATTTGGCAGACCAAGCAACTGATGATATTTCTGATATCGAAGGTTTAGGTCATGACAAAGCAGGTCAACTGATCATGAAAGCACGTGAATCATGGTTTAACTAGGAGACAATAGATGACGGACAAGTCGATTCAAGAGTTAGCGCTCAGCGTAGAACGTCCTGTAGAGAAACTCCTAGGACAGGTTCGCGATGCAGGTTTACCACAACGTAATGCAGATGACATTATTACCACTGAGCAACAAGATACCTTGGTTAATTACTTGAAAAAAGTGCATGGTCAAGAAAGTAGCAATACTGGAAAGATTGAACTCAAGCGCAAAACGACGACGACTGCTAAGGTAACCAGTACATCTGGTAAAGCTAAAAGCATTAATGTTGAAGTGCGTAAAAAACAAGTGTTTGTTAAACCAAATCCTGAGTTGCTTGCGGCTGAAGCTAAAGCGCGTGTAGATGCAGACGTGAAAGCACGTGTGGAAGTTAAGACCCGTGAAAATCAAGTTCAAGCTGCTCGTGATAACGCAGAGCAAAAGGCGAATGCGACCTTAGAAGCAATGCGTGCTGCACATACCTCTGGAGCTACTGCACAAGCACCTGCAAAAACAGCTGTGGTTGTGAAAAAGCGCAATAGTGACAAAGTGATTAAAGCGCCAGTGGTTAAGCCAACAGAAACAGCTGAGCAAAAGAAAGCACGTGAAGCACAATCAGCGCAATTAAAAGCGACTGAAGAAGCAGCACGTCGTAAGTCGGCTGAAGAAGCGCAGCAACGTACGCTTGAACAAATGCGCCAAATGGCAACCAAATACTCAAATGATGATGCCAGCACCACGATTCGTGTGGTTGATGATTCACCTTTGGCTGCTGGTCTAGTGGGTCAGGCTTATGAAGATTCCTTTAAGAAGGAAGACCGTGAGATCAAACGTGGTGGTGCAACAGCGAATCCACGTGCTGGTAAAAAAGGCGGTCGTGGTGGTGATGCACAATCTGAACAAAGCTTTAGCAAAAATCATCATAAGCGTGGCTTGAAAACCAGCCAAGGCAATAAACATGGTTTTGAAAAACCAGTTAAAAAGCAAGTATATGATGTTGAAATCGGTGAGAAAATCGTTGTTGCCGATCTAGCACAAAAAATGGCAATTAAAGTTCGTGAAGTTATTAAAACACTCATGAAAATGGGCGAATTAGTCACGCAAAACCAAGCCATTGACCAAGATACAGCGGTACTTGTGGTTGAAGAAATGGGTCATAACCCGATTCTTGTTTCAGACACACAAGCCGAAGATAACTTACTTGTAGCGGCTGAAGAAGCACGTGGTGAACAAACTACGCGCGCACCAGTTGTCACAATTATGGGTCACGTTGACCATGGTAAAACCTCGTTACTCGATCGTATTCGTCGCTCGAAAGTGGCGGCAGGCGAAGCGGGCGGTATTACCCAGCATATTGGTGCTTACCATGTTGAAACTGAGAAAGGCATTATTACCTTCTTAGATACACCGGGACATGCGGCATTTACATCAATGCGTGCACGTGGTGCAAAAGCAACGGATATCGTGGTACTTGTTGTTGCAGCGGATGATGGTGTAATGCCACAAACTGCTGAAGCAATTGATCATGCCCGTGCTGCGGGGACACCGATTATTGTTGCTATCAATAAGATGGACAAAGAATCTGCTGATCCAGATCGTGTATTAAATGAATTGACAGTAAAAGAAATTGTGCCTGAACAGTGGGGTGGTGATGTTCCTGTTGCCATGGTTTCTGCACATTCAGGTTTAGGTATTGATGATCTTCTTGACCTTATTTTAATTCAATCTGAACTTCTTGAATTGAAAGCGTCTGAACAAGGTGCTGCACAAGGTGTTGTTATTGAATCGCGTGTTGATAAAGACCGTGGTGCAGTCGCATCTATTCTTGTTCAAAACGGTACATTGAAAGTCGGTGATTTGGTTCTTGCGGGTGGTTCTTACGGTCGTGTTCGTGCGATGGTCGATGAAAACGGTAAACGTATTCAATCGGCAGGTCCTTCAATTCCAGTTGAGATTTTAGGTCTTCCTGAAGCGCCAATGGCGGGTGATGAAGTTCTTGTTGTGAATGATGAGAAAAAAGCACGCGAAGTTGCTGATGCTCGTCTTTCACGTGAGCGTGAACAACGTCTTGAGCGTCAATCTGCGATGCGTCTTGAAAACATCATGGCGTCTATGGGCAAGAAAGATGTTCCATTCGTTAATGTGGTACTTAAAACTGACGTACGCGGTACTTTAGAAGCATTGACCGTTGCATTGAACACCTTATCTACTGATGAAGTTCGTGTTCGTGTGATTGGTTCAGGTGTAGGTGCAATTACTGAATCTGACGTAACCCTTGCAGAATCTTCTGAAGCGGTACTGCTCGGTTTCAACGTGCGTGCTGATACAACTGCACGTCAAAAATCTGATGCTGACGGCATTGATATTCGTTACTACAGCGTTATTTATCATTTGATTGATGACGTGAAAGCAGCGATGAGCGGTAAGTTAGCACCTGAACATCGTGAAACGATTCTTGGTGTTGCACAAGTACGTGAAGTGTTCCACTCAAGTAAGTTTGGTGCAGCTGCGGGCTGTATGGTACTTGAAGGTATGTTGCATCGTAATAAACCAATTCGCGTTTTACGTGATGATGTGGTGGTATTCCAAGGTGAACTTGAATCGCTTCGTCGTTATAAAGAAGTGGTTGAAGAAGTACGTGCGGGTATGGAATGTGGTCTTGCAGTTAAAGGCTATAAAGACATCAAAGCACTGGATAAAATCGAAGTTTATGATGTTCAATTGATTAAACGGAGTCTTTAATGGCGGGTAGCCAACGCTTAAAGCGCATGGCGGATTCGGTACAACGTGAGTTGTCTGAGCTAATCCGTCAAGAGCTGAAAGATCCACGTCTAGGTGGTCTGGTGACCATCTCGGCGGTGAAAGTCAGTGCAGACATGGGCTATGCGGAAGTGTATGTCACCGTGATGGGTCGTGAACTGGGCGATGATCAGAGTGAAGCAGCCAATAAAGAAACTTTAGATGTGTTGAATAAAGCGTCTGGTTTCTTGCGTCATGAGTTGAGTCGTCGTATCAAGACACGGATTACGCCTAGATTGCGTTTCCATTATGATAAGACCAATGCATACGGAAACTATATGTTTGGTCTGATTGCTGAAGCTGTCAAGGATTTGCCTGAGCAAGAAGATAAAGAATAAGTTGTAGAAAAAGCCACCTTAGGGTGGCTTTCTTTATTTACCATTCATCTTCCAATAGAAAATCGGCAATGGTTTTGTGCTCAATACCATCACGTGGTTGCAGAATTGGATCCATTGAAACGACAATTTTACGATAATTGTCTGTGATTGCTAGTAAAGAGCGAAATTCACGTTCGGCTGTTTCAGGTGTAGACAGTAAATAACTGACTTGTACGTACAGGCGAGAATTGCCTTTTTCAAAAACAAAATCAATTTCATAATCTCCAACGTAACCTACCGTTGCGATATAGCCACGCCGAAGCCCTTCAATTGCCACGATGTTTTCTAAGATTTGCTGAATATCACGCTGATTTTTATGTAGCATCGCCTGTCTTAACCCATGATCAATGACGTAATATTTATCATTGGTTTGGAAAACTTTTTTCCCTTTTAAATCATGACGTTTTAAAGGGTATAACAACAATGCATTCCTGCAAAACTGTATATAATTCAATAATGTATCACTTTTGGTGGCACGATTTTGGCTTTTTAAATATTTGCTAATGCTATGTGCTGAAAAGATTTGACCGACATTTTGAAAAGCATATTCAACAGTTCGTTCTAGCAGTTCAATATCACGAATTTTATTGCGTTCGATAATATCTTTCAAAATGACGGAATTATAAATATCTTTGAGGTAGCTTTCTTGAGTGTAGTCTGGCAATTGCTCACTGACCAAAAAAGGCATCCCACCTTCAACTAAATATTTAGAAAAAAGTTCTGCAATACTAAACGACTTATTTTTTTGTTGGTAGGCAGTGACATACTCTTGAAAACCAAAAGGGTACACAAAAATCTGGATATAACGACCTGCTAAATAGGTTGCTAGTTCACCCGAAAGCAGATTGGCATTTGAACCTGTGATGTAAATATCGACATTTTCACTCACTCGTATCGAGTTTATGACTTGTTCAAAACCAGTGACTTCTTGTATTTCATCTAAGAAAAGATAAATTTTTTCATTGGGAAAATTTGTACGTTTAGCGCTAATTTGTTCTTTTAAATAATCATGTAGTTTTTTTGCTTCACGTAGTTCATAAAAAGAGAAGTCTTCAAAGTTGATGCTGATGAATTGTTCTTGGCTTACGCCAGTTTTGAGCAATTCATCTTTGATTAGGTTGAGTAGGATAGATTTGCCAGCACGACGAAACCCGACTAGAACTTTGACGATATCTTTGTTGATGAGTGGTCGAATTTGGTTGATGTATAAAGGTCTTTCAATCATGGGGGGTGTCACTATCTACTCAATAAAGGGATAATAACATAAAAAAATGTAAAAACCCTTTATGGGGTGTATTGTATATTATTTTGTTGCTAAATCCGATTGTAAGGTGCTTATATTGCATGAGCAGGATGATAAAGAATGGGGGTAAGAGATATGATGATTGTATATAACTGAAGAATAAAAATTTTATTTTTTAGAGGAAGATTTGTCTTGTTAATTTAAGAGGTTTAGGGTGTCAGTTTCTTGACGCTAAATTAATGAAGTGCTACTTTTTAGATTGAAAATAAACAACGTATTTGATTTTTCTTGGAAAATAGAGATCTTATGTATCAATATTTAGCATCTTATGTATCAATATTTAGCATCTTATGTGTCAGTTGTGACATATAAGATTAGTTAGGTCTACTTGGAAACACATCAATGATTACAGGAAAGACAGTCTTAGACCGCAAGAAGTCTTTGGCGGCGCTTGTCGCAGATCATTTGGCATCGCTAGGTCATAAGGCTTCGATTGTTGAAGGGCGCACAAACTCACAGGGTCACACTGACCGAGTGCTTGTTAATAGCTCAATCGGTCTTATCCACGTTACGGCTTCGGTAAACAAAGAGCCTGATGGAAGCATCCCGACCTCCGACTATGATGATGGAAACCAAGCGTTTCTCGCTGATAAGGACTTTGTTGCATACGGATGGAACACAAAGGACAACCGTACCATGCTTATGTTTGTCTCGATGACTGCTGTTATTGGCAAGATGTCACTATCCAAGAGTCAAATCAAGAAGGCCAGCATTCGTGAGTACAGTATCGTTCTCCCTTCGACAGCAGGCCTAACAAGTCTTTCAAGGTCGACGCTTTCAGTACGACCTTAACTCAACCTTAGCTGAAAATAAACCATGGAGAATGAAATGAAGGTCTATGTAAATGACCAACAGGCGAACGAGCATATAAACATTATTGCTGGCCTTGTTGGAAAACACCTCTCTGATCTAGATATCTCCAAGGAACTGACAAGGCTAGGTCATAAAAACCTTGTGTCTCCTTATGGTTCATGGTCGGAGGCAGATATAAAACAGATAAGAGAAACCTTTAAACTAGGAACCTCCAATAGCATACAAACTACCATTGCAAGCTCCCCTCAAGCAGAGGTCGGAAAACCAAGCAATCATCTCTCTGGGAAAGAAGTAGCTATATTCCTTCTAATTCCAATCCTTGGGATTTGGTATATGGCAACTAGAGATGATAGTAATAGCGAGGCCAAGCAGAGTCCTTCAGTCGCAAGTCTTCCCCAAGAGACTCAAGCTACTACTAGAGCAGGCCTAAATTCACAAGGGGGGAAAGAGCTGGCCGCCCTTATGATTAACCTCAATAAATATCTGTGCGCTGAGGTTATAGAAATACGTCCATTAAAAGTTAATAGAAATGTTCAAGAGGTTACTTGCATTGAATACAGGGGCGGCACAAACAAGAAAACCTATCTAGTTGATATAGAGAAAGGCGTCGCATGGGTACCCTGACACTTAACCTAATAAGTTGCTTAAGGGAACGGTTCTGATAGGTCGCCGCTCAATTCGAATTTTAAGAATTAGCCGTAGAGATTTTAAAAATGAAATTATGTAATACAAATGAGCAGGCTCATTATTTTTAGAAAATACTAAACTAAATCCCATGCTAACAGACTATTTAGACGTGATTCAGTTCAATGCTTATTTTTATCATCTATTGAAATCCGTTTATACCGCTGCCACGGCAGCGGACGATTTAACGCCTCAGGCACATCACCACTGGTCGAACGTAAACGCAAATGAATCGCAGCCTGCGCCATCAAATTGGCAGATACAGGTGCAGTGATAAAAGCAAACAAGGTGATGAGAAGTTCAGCAAAACCAAACCGACCTTGTGTGGCAGAAAAGATCATGGCGGCAATCAAAAAACTACCTAAACCTAAGGTACTCGATTTGGTTGGTGCATGCAGACGCATAAACAAGTCGGGCAAGCGAATCATACCAATTGAACCCACCAACATAAAAAATGCACCAAAGACGATAAAAAAAGAAATAATCAACTCAAAAATAAATGGCATGGTTTTCCCCTTTAATCAATCACGTGACCAGTAGTGAAATAACGTGCCAGTGCAGCAGTCGAGACAAAACCAAGCATCGCTAGCAATAATGCACCTTCGAATAAATTGGTACTTGCCCAATAAATGCCTAATACCACAATCAAACAGGTGGCATTTAAAAATAAAGTATCCAATGCCAATAAACGATCAATCACCGATGGCCCAATAATCAGCCGAATTAAACACAAGAACATTGAAATGGTAATGGCGATCAAACCAAACCCTAATGCATAAGGCAAAATAGTCATTCGGCATCTCCTTGTTCCAGTTTCACATCAAAGATTTCAATTAAAGGCAATTCGTAACGGTTTTTGATCTCTTGAATGTCGAGTTCAGTATCATCCGTACTGAGCGCATGAACCAAAATATCGCCACGTTCCTGATCAATTCCTGCGGAAACCGTTCCGGGTGTGGTGGTAATGATCATTGCCAGCAAAGTATTCACTTGCTCATGTTCTGTCTCTAAAGGTACGCGATACCATTTCGGATGCAATTGATCCATTCGTCCAAGCACCAACTTCGCCACGCGAAAATTTGCAATCACAATATCCCAAAGCACCACGAATAGGAGTTTGATTGCCGCGATCCAGTGAATATGTGGTGTTCTCACAATAAACGGTTGAACTAGGCGAGGGATAAGGACAGCCAATACCAACGCAATAATCACATCACCCAGTTCGATACTATGCGACAACATCAACCAACTCAGGACAACCAAGAAAGACACAAAAGGATGTGGAAACCAGCGATCAAGCAACGTGCTATTTTTCATCAGTTTTCCCCCATCGGTTTTAGTTGGATTGAATTCGGCAGGGTTGGTGCATCCATGGTTTGTCCTGCAATTTGCCGCTGTTTGTATTCCGAAATATGTTGACCTTGTAAGGTGTTCTTAGAGATCACGTCTGGAATCAAGAGCGCATTATCATCTTCAACCTCGCCACCGTATTTGGTTTCAGGTAAATAACTTGGGTCAAATGGTTGCACGCTTATGGCACGATCTTGAGCATCTAGCTTCAAAATTGCTTGATTATAAAGTGCATGATTTTGGATTTGCTGCACAGTGGCGAAGGTATAGCGTTGAATCGGCGCAGCAAAAACTACATACGCCATCAATCCTGCCAAAATGGTATAAATCACAATATCATTCCGCTTGGGCGCACGGTCAGGCAAAGCTTCATAAGCGCGATAAGCGGTTTGATTTGGATCATCTTCAGGCGGACTGGCACGCCAAAACAAAATAAATCCGACACGGGTAAATGCCAAAATACTGAATAAACTTACGCTTAAAATAATCGCAATAATCCACGCTTGATAGGCTGTTCCAACGGTGGCTTGAAGAATGAAGACTTTGCCAAAGAAACCGCTAAATGGCGGTAAACCTGCCATCATCAAGGCAATGATGAAATAGGTCAATGCGGCCGTTTTTTGTTGTTTGATTCTTGGGGCGACTTTTAAATGATCTTTGAACACACCACGTTGAAAAGTCATCCAGCCACAAAATAAATAAAATGCAGCGGCAATCAAGGTGCTATGGATGAGATAATACAAAGCGGCTGCCCATGCTAATGTATTCATCATGGCAATCGCAACCAATAATGTGCCGACCGAAGACAACACCATAAATCCAACAAAACGACGTAAGCGTTCTGCGGCAATTGCGCCAATCACCCCATAAATTGAGGTGACCAATCCAATCACCAATAAACTCGATTTTAAAATTTCATGGGCGAAAGCATCATCAAACACCGTGCCATTAACCCGTAAAATGGCATAAATGCCGACTTTGGTCATGAGCGTAAAGATCGCTGCCACAGGGGTACTGGCAACTGCATAGGTTTTTGGCAGCCAAAAACCGACAGGCAACATCGCGGCTTTAATCCCAAACACCACAAACAGCAATAATCCACCTGCAATGGCGAGTTTATGTTGATCGTTATCCAGCGTTGGGACGAGTCGAGCGACATCGGTCATATTTAAACTGCCAACACTACCGTAAATCATGCCTAAGCCAATGAGAAATAATGCAGAAGCAACTAAGTTAATGGTGACGTAATGGATGCCTAATTGAAACCGTGGGCGACCTTGCCCATGCAATAGCAGCACATAAGATGCCATCAACAGGATTTCAAAAAATACAAATAAGTTGAATAAATCGCCTGTTAAAAAAGCCCCTGTTAGCCCCATGAGTAAGAAATGAAACATGGTGTGAAAATAACGACCCCGTGTGTCCCAATGGTCGCTGGCATACCAAATAATCGGGACGGCGAGGACATAGGTGAGCAACAGCATAAAGGCAGATAAGCGATCCAAGACCAAAACAATGCCAAAAGGTGCAGACCATTCACTGAGTTGATAAACCGTGATTTGTCCTGTATTGGCAAGTGCTAAATAACTGATGGCGGTGAGTAAACCCAAAATTGCAGAGCTAAGGCTGATACCACGTCGCCAGGGTTGTCGCCAGTCTTGTTTTAAATAGCCTGAACCAGGATTTCCCAACAGCAATAACAAAAAACTGGTCAATGCAGGAATCAAAATAATGATGATTGGCGCATGCATTTGCCAGAAATGATGAAAATCAATCATTAAGGTGCATCCTCCCTTGGGTCATAACCTAAGGTCGGTTCTTCTTTGGAATCAACATGATCGGTTCCCGATTCATAACGGCTGCGCAGTGCCAATTGCACAATAAACGCAGTGGTGGCAAAGCCAATGACAATCGCAGTAAGTACTAAGGCTTGCGGTAAGGGATCGGTTACTTTGGTGGTTTCAGTCAATACCGCAGGCGCATTCACTTGTAAACGACCCATCGCAAACAGAAATAAATTCACGGCATAACCGATCATCACCAAACCCAAAACCACGGGGAAGGTTCTTGCCCGCAAAATTAAATAAATTCCTGTCGCAGTGAGAAGTCCAATGGAGGAAGCCAGTAAAAATTCTAAACTGAGCATATTATTGGTCTCCTTTGTGGACGGGGCCAGCCATACTCGAGTGGCGTGAGTCTGCTAACACTGAAATCATTAACATAGTTGCGCCGACTACCGTAATGTAAACGCCAAGGTCAAAAAATGCAGCTGATGCGAGATGCATTTTTCCGAGTAAAGGTGGGTGGATATAAATATGCGCACTGGTTAAAAATGGGCGACCCCAAAACCAAGCAGCCATGCCCGTAAGTCCTGCAATGGTTAATCCCCAACCAATCCAAATTTCATATAAGCGTCCTGAACGCGCTCTAAGCAATTGTTCAGCATGATCTTGTCCGAGTACGATGTATTGGATGATCAGTGCCATTGCGGTAATGAGTCCCGCAATAAACCCACCACCCGGATAATTATGGCCACGCATGAAAATGTAAAAACTAACCACCAATGCAAGGGGCAAAACCCAAGATGCGGTAATTCGCAACATCAGCGGAGAGGGGTTGAAACGGTAAGATAAGCCTTCGGTCATAGTGGTACCGTGTGCACGCATACCATCCATTAAACACAAGGTGCCAATTGCAGCGATTCCCAATACCGCAATTTCCCCAAAGGTATCGAAACCACGGAAATCGACCAAAATCACGTTCACCACATTTGAGCCACCACCCAATGGAATCGACTGCTGCATAAAAAACCATGAAATAGAATTGTGATCGCGGGTCAACATCAACCATGCAATCCATCCAATCCCTAAGCCGCCTAAAATGGCAAGGCTTGCATCACGCCAACGACGTGAACGTTTCGATTCGTACGGGGTAAGTTGCGGTAGTAAAGACAAGCTCATTAATAATAAAACAGTGGTCACTACATCGACGGTAATTTGCGTCAGTGCTAAATCGGGCGCAGATAAAGCCACAAATACCATCGTCACCACTAAACCAACTGCACCGCTAATCAACACCGCTTTGATGCGTTCATGATGAAACCACAGCATCATCCAACAGGCTGAAAATAAGGTTAGCCATAACACCACTGCCACCCACGGTGCATGCGTGAGTTCGCGTGTGCCTGTGCTAAGACCTTGATTGAACAAGGGCAAACTGACCATGAATAAGCTAAACAGTACAATCAAAAGCAAATAATTCTGCAAAGAGCCAGTTTCAGTTAGGCGTTTGATTTTACGGCTAGTAAGAAGTAAATGCTTGAGAAATAGATCAAATAAAATTTTGCCTTGAAAATTACCCAAATATGGATCGAGGTCGATTTTTCTCAAGCGTCCATTTTTCGCCAAGGCAAAATAAAATAAGCTTCCGCCCACGAGCGCAATCAAACTCATGATTAAAGGTGCATTGAATCCATGCCAAACCGACAGATGTGTGCCTGCAAAGCTCGGCTGCATCAGACTGGCACGGGTTACGCTATTGACCAAATCGCCAGCAAGTAAGGCAGGGAAAATGCCAATTAAAATACACAATATTGCCAAAATAATCGCGGGTAAATGCATCCCTAATGGTGGTTCGTGCGCTACTTTATTGGGCACTTGCGAACCAATTGCACCATCAAAAAATACGCCATGTACCAAACGAATCGAATACATGACCGCAAAGATGCCAGCCAAAGTCGCAACAATGGCAGCAATAAACATCACCGAGCCTGACAAGTTTGCCAAGAGTTCGGTAAAGAACATTTCTTTGGAAATAAAGCCATTGGTCAGTGGCACACCTGCCATCGAAGCCGCCGTGATCAAGGTTAATGTTGTGGTAAAAGGCAGCAATTGCCATATACCACTGAGCTTGCGTAAATCACGCGTACCTGTTTCGTGGTCAATGATGCCTGCTAGCATGAACAAGGCTGCTTTAAAGGTGGCATGGTTAATAATATGAAAAATGGCAGCTGCGATTGCAAGCGGTGAGCCAATGCCAAGCAAACACACAATCAGCCCTAAATGACTGATGGTCGAATACGCCAATAAACCTTTCAGGTCTTCTTTAAAAATGGCAAAGCCTGCCGCTAAACATAAGGTGAATAAACCCACAAACGTGACAATGTTGTGATACAGCGCAGCACCGATAAATATTGGGGCAAAACGCGCCAGTAAGAAAATACCTGCTTTAACCATGGTCGCGGAGTGTAAATAAGCGGAAACAGGCGTCGGTGCTGCCATCGCATTGGGCAGCCAAAAATGGAAAGGAAATTGCGCGCTTTTGGTGAAAGCTCCCAATAAAATCAGCAATAAGGTGGGGATAAATAAGGCATGTTGCTGAAAGGTTTCTTTCATCAGTAGCAATTGATCAATTTGGTAAGTTCCAGTGATTTGCCCCAATAATATAAAACCACCGAGTAGGGCTAAACCGCCCAAACCTGTCAGTGTCAACGCCATGCGCGCGCCGCGCTGTGACGCTTCATATTGGCTCCAGTAGCCGATCAACAAGAACGAAGAAATACTGGTGAGTTCCCAAAAAACCAAGAGCACAATTAAATTATTCGAAAGCGAAATGCCGAGCATGGCAGCCATAAACAGCATCAGCAATTGATACAGTTTTGCCAGTGAATTTTTTGGACTTAAATAATAATACGCATAGATAAAAATCAGTGTCCCGATGCCACTAATCAGCAAGGAAAATAATAATCCGAGCGCATCCAAACGGAAACTTAGGTTAATGCCGAGTTGAGGAATCCAGTCCCAGCTCTGTAGTACAGCATTGCCTTGAAGCACATTTTCAGATTGAGTCAGCAGTAAAATAAAACAACTCAGGCTGATACTAATTGCGCCAAGTGCGGTTATGCCCCTCGAAATGCGTTGTAGAGGTGACATAAGGGTGGTGCCAAGTATGAGCGGTAATAAAATAATAATCGGTAACACACTGGTATCCATATCGAAGGTTTAGGCGAGTCACCTAAACGTGAATTTTTGATCAAGATTTGGAGGAATTCAAAGAGAATGCCAAAATTTCAATCTTGAAGCCCAGTCAAAAAATCAGGTTGTATTGCGCAACTTGACGCTAGAAACAAATCCTATCCTACTATAAAAATTCAATAAAAATCGCTTGTTATTACATGTAGTAACAACACTATTTGATTGGTCATAGGGTGGAAAACTTTCTATTAGAGTAAAGCTACATCAATTAGCATAAATACAATTTCGTATTGCGTATAGATGATTGTTATATTGAGTTCGACTAAAAAGCTATTTTGATTGATCGATTAGAATAGAAATTTCTTATTTTATAAAATCTTAGATTCTCAGAAGAAGCGCAACAAAGATTAATTTCGGTAGGGAGCAAGATGA
>JAVXBC010000061.1:0-15153 GCA_036660195.1 Acinetobacter sp. | reverse complement strand
ACCTGCTGACGGGGGGCGCAGAATTCCGTAAAACTGAACTGAGTCATAACCAAAACTTAAATGGGGCCGTTTCTACAGATCAAAGCGCTTTTTACCTGCAGGATGAGTGGAAGTTAGGCCGTCTTGCATTGACCTTAGGCGGCCGCCTTGATGACTATACGAACTTCGGCAGCGAGTTTAGCCCTCGTTTTTATAGTGTGTACCAAGTAACGGATCAGTTTAATTTAAAAGGTGGTGTGGGCAAGTCATTTAAGGCACCAAGCATTTCGCAGTCTGACCCGACCTATGCCGTATTGTCTTGCCGCGGCGACTGTCATCTTGTTGGTAACCCCGACTTGCAGCCTGAAACTGCGATGAGTTATGAATTTGGCGGGGTATATGAAAATAACCGTTTCTACGCAAGCTTAATGTATTTCAATAATGACATTAAAAACATGATTGTGAGCGACAGCTGGAAACCGAGAATTGGCTACCGTCCACCAGTGATGAGCTATACCAACATTCATGCTGCTTCTGTCAAGGGGGTTGAGCTGGAAAGCCAGTACAGCCTGAATGATGCTTTGGGCATCAAGTTGAACTACACCTATTCGGATGGAAAAAATAAAGATACCGATCAGGAATTAGATTATAGCCCACGTCATATTGCGAATATGAGTTGGGATTGGCAAGTGAACGATGCATTAGGGTTGAATTTCAATTATCAATATATTGGTAGTCAAATGCTGTATATCCCTGCGACTGCCAAGAGTAAGAAATCGGATGATTACCATACATTAGGTTTGAGTGGTCATTACCAATTTAATCCGAATTTTACCCTTCAGGCAGGACTTAAGAATTTGACCAATACTAAGCGAGATGAAGTAGCACGTTCGATTGATCATATCTTGATGGGCAGAACAGCATTTGTTGGTTTTAATTTTAAATATTAATACAGATGAGTTTGTTGTTAGAACCCATTTAAAGTGTCTGTATAGGCGATCTCACGCTTATTTCTTATCATTGGGACATAGAGAGCAGGATGCTCCAAAGAATAAAAAATAAAGCTCAGTACAAGGAATGTGAGGTACGACAGGAGTTATACCTAAGCATCAAATACGAAAACCCCCGACAGTGATGTCGGGGGTTTTTATTGCTTATTTTTAATTATATATCAGATTTTAATTGTAGAAATATTCAATTGTATTGTTGCATCATTATGATTCCAGCTATTTGTAGCTTTACTATTAAGTAACACGGTTAAGTTGCTTAGATATGTATAAGAAATAAATGGTTGTAGAAAAGTACTGACTACTTTTTTATGATCTATTACCCAAAAATTAATTTTGAAAAAAACTTTATTTTTTGTAATCCTATTGAAATATCTAGAATGTATGGTTCAGCCATCTTTAGATGAGTTGATGCAATGCTCGGTTATCTTGAAAAATTCCAATTAAAAACAATCAGTGTGGCATGTGTAAGTTTTGGTACTTTATTTCTAACAGCTTGCCAAAATACCGCTTTAACGCAAACTCAACAGACCCATGCAGTACAACAACTCAAACAACAAAAAGTACAACAACCGAAACGTGTGGTTTTTTTCTTGGGCGATGGAATGGGCATAACCACACTTACAGCTTCACGCATTTATGCTGTCGGTGAAGATGGACAATTGGCGATTGATCGACTGCCTGAATCCGCATTTGTCCGTACCTTTTCTGAAGATGCACAAGTCACGGATAGCGCACCTTCAATGGGCGCTTACATGACAGGTGTGAAGATGAAAAACGAGGTGATTTCGATGCAAACAGGAACGATTGCCGTTGAACCTGATGCGGTAGGGAATAACCAGTGTACGAGTAATCTGCAAAATCAAAAGAAACAAAATACACAAACCTTGCTTGAGTTAGCCAAAGCGAAGGGTTGGGGCACAGGTGTCGTGACCACTACGCGCATCACGCATGCCACACCAGCATCGACTTATGCGCACATTTGTCATCGTGATGCTGAAAATGACATTGCATCACAGCTTGTACCGAGCTCAAAAGGTGATGCCTACCAACACTATAACCAAAAACTCAAAGATGGAGTGGATGTAGTTTTAGGCGGTGGCAAGCGTCAATTTTTACCTAAAGATGCAGGCGGAGAACGTACAGATGGGCGCAACTTAATCATCGAGATGCAAAAGGCAGGCTACCGCACAGTTTTTGATCAAAGCCAACTATCCCAAGTGCAACTGGCAAAAAATGAAAAATTATTGGGTTTATTTAATAACAGCCATTTAAATTATGACTTGGATCGAAGCAAGAAAAACTTAGCAGAACCGAGTCTAAAGCAAATGACGCTGTCCGCTTTAGACATTCTGACGCGAAATAAAAAAGGCTTTTTCCTTATGGTGGAAGGGGGGCGTATTGACCATGCGTTACATGACACCAACGCCAAGCGTGCTTTACAGGACACGATTGCCTTAAATGATGCTTTAGAAGCAACCATTCAAAAGCTTAGACAAAGTGATCCTGAACTTAAAAATACGCTGATTGTGATTACGGCAGACCATGATCACACTATGGTCTTAAATGGTTATGCCAAGCGTACAGGAAAATATGTTGAAGGTAAGGAAACCAGTGTGCTCGGTCTGGTGAAAAACTATGACCAAGCGGGTTTTGCCCAAGATCTCCATGGTCAACCTTATCCGATTATTGGCTTTGGTACAGGCAAGAAACGCCCGACTCAAAACCGCATGGATGATTTAGTGGTCAATTTGAAAGACAGTGATGTGTGTCATCCTGTACAAGGCCCACAAGCGCCAAAAGGAGAAAAATATAGTTTTACCTATCCGCTTAATGAAACAGGTTGGTGTACAGGCACGGCTGCGGATAATTTCCAACAAGAAGCGGTGATTCAAACAGGCTATAAAGATAAAGAAACGCATGGTGGTGCAGACGTGTTTTTAGGCGCAATTGGTCAAGGGGCAGATCAATTTTCAGGTAGCTTAGAAAATATTGAGGTGAATCATCTCATTCGCAAGATCACAGGCTTATAAGCAGAGGGATATCAGATGAACAGTTCTTTAAAAACTATCCCGCACATGATGTTTCTGCTTGCGACAGCGATGTCTGCAAGTACTTTGTATGCTGCTGAGTCTACGCTTACACCCACAAAAAATGTCATTTTCTTTTTAGGCGATGGTATGGGGCCGACGACGGTGACGGCAAGTCGTATTTATGCTGTGGGTGAAAATGGCAAACTAGCCATGGACAGCATGAAGCATGCAGCACGGATTAAAACTTATTCTGAGGATGGTCAAACCACAGACAGTGCTCCTTCTATGGGCGCCTATATGACTGGGCAGAAAAATAAAAATGAAGTCATTGCCATGACAACAGGAACGGTTGCCGTCGAACCAATAGATGGAAAATTGCCGAATGGAAAAAGCCTAGCCAAAGCCATGAACCTCTGCCCTGAACAGGGCAGTAGTGTGGCAGCAGGTAATCCTGCTTTAACCATTCTGGAGCTGGCAAAAAGTAAAGGTAAAGCCGTGGGAGTAGTGACCACGACAGAGTTAACCCACGCTACACCTGCGGCAACCTATGCACATATTTGCCACCGCGATGCGCAATATGATATTGCCCTTCAGGCGGTTCCACAAAGCAAAGCCTATAATCCAAAGTTATTGGATGGCATCAATGTATTCATGGGCGGTGGCCTAAATCATTGGACAGCTTATGATGCAGTAACCAACCCGAAAGGTCGTCTTGATGGTCGTGATTTGTTGGCTGAGTTTAAACAGCAAGGCTATCAGACGGTTTTAACGAAGAATGATTTAGCGAAGACGGTCAATACACAGAAAATATTTGGGGTGTTCTCTGCACAGTCGCATTTAAATTATGATTTAGACCGCCTAAAGAAAAAGATCGATGCCGAACCCAGTCTGGCGGTGATGACCAGTAAAGCGATTGATGCGCTACAAGCACAGAGTCATGGGCAAGGCTATTTTTTAATGGTTGAAGGCGGGCGAATTGACCATGCGTTACATGCCAACAATGCCAAACGTGCTTTACAAGAAACCAAAGCCTTCAATGATGCCATTCAAACGGCACTGGATAAAGTGGATCTTGGGCATACCTTGGTCGTGGTCACCGCAGACCATGATCATGTCATGACCTTTAATGGCTACGCAGCTCGAACTGGACGAAGCACAGAAGCCAATCCGGGAATCTTGGGGCTAAGCTATGATTACAATGTGGCGAAAGAGCAAAATGCCTATAGCAAAGTGCTGGCCGATGGCCAAGCGCATAATCCTTATCGTGATGTGAATGGCGCAACAGGAACGACGCTGGTTTTTGGAAATGGCACGGGCAACCGTTTAGATATTCGTGAAAGTATCAGCAATCAGCAAGCCTTTGCCGATGACTATAAGCAAGAAGTGGGTGTGCAACTGGCAAAAAGTGAAACGCATGGGGGCGGAGATGTGATGCTGTTTGCTGAAGGGAAAAATTCAAATCTATTCAAAGGTACACAAGAAAATACATGGGTATTTGAGCAGTTGAAAAAGGCGTTTGGATTTTAAATGAAAAAAACATTAAGACGACCTTTAAAACTAAAAACTTTGCTTTTTGTCTTCTCTTTAAGTGTGGTTAGTCCATTGGTTTGGTCAGCCGATGAATACCGTATCGATTATCAGATTGAACGGCTCGATGTTCATGGGGTCACGACTATTCAAAAATACAGTGAGAAAATGATTCGCGATGAGCAAAACATCTGGATTGAACGTTTAAATATCCAAGCGCATGCTGACGAAGCAAATGCTCATAGCAACGGTAATGTGTTTGTCGAATCCGAGGCGCATGAGCATGCAAGTTTTGACAGCGCGATTCAGTGGATGCAGCGCAAAGATACAGTAGCGCAACCAAGCACAGCAAATTTGTTTCAGCGTTTTTATATTCTGCCTGCTGAAAAAATGCGGGTGCAATTGCATGATGTTGACCAAGAAATGCTCGGGATGAAAAATTGTTGGCGCTGTGAATATAGCTTGATCAATCCCGACATTTTAAAGGTATCACAACCTGTTAAACGCGAGGCTCAACTACAACACTATCAAATACACAGTGCAGGACAAATGCTGAATATTACGTGGAATGCGCAAGATCACATCGTACAGCGATATGAATTACTTAAGCCTACACAAGGCTATTCTAAAACGTTTACTGTAAGAAAAATGAGTCAGCATGTATCGACACCATGGCAACAGACGGAAAAATACAGTGAACGAGACTATGCTGATTTCAGCGATTAATGCAGCTGAAAAGAGCTTTTCATCATTTGGCAATGACTTAAAAAATAGATAAACCAAGATCATCCATTGTTACCAGTGGGTGATTTTTTATTGCTACGGTAGAAAGAGAGTGAATTATTTAAATAAAAATGGAGTGAATCTGTTGTTAAGACTGTGCAGCTTGTACGGTTAAACCACTCCAACGCTTAAAGGCACGTCGAAAATTGGTGGCATCATTAATTTGTAAATACTGAGAAATTTGTTCTGTTTTAAAGCCATGCACACGATATAAAATGATGGCTGTATGCAAACGACTTTGATCGAGTTGGGCCTGAAAATGGGTCTGATGCTTTTTCAGTTTACGTTTTAAGGTGGCAGAACTTATTTGAAAATAGTCTGCGGTTTGTTCGAGTTGAATATTATTTTGAATATTCTGCATTAGATATTGATGCAAACTGAGCAAAAAACTCTGCTGAATGTTGTGTAAACAAGTCTCTTGTAAAGCGTGTTGGTAACAGATGGCTGCAAGGGTTGAGGAAGCATTTGGGAGTTTTTCATGGATCAAATTACAGGGTAAGCTCATCATATTGATGGGTCGATTAAATGCTAAAGCACTGCCCAAATGTGTCCAATATTGTTCGATATAATCAGGTTCAGAAAAATTAAACTCAAAGCTCCACGGCAACTTGGTTTGATAGAGCTGTCGGCTAAGAGCTTGTATCGCACTCATAGCACTTTCTATTAAAAAGCGATTTTCAACTTTGTTTTCATCGAGCCAATAAATATGAATATGGCTTTGACTATATATCATACGTGGACATAAGTAAGGTGAGACAGATGCAAAAAAGCTTAAATAGCGAGTGAATGCTTCATCTAAAGTAGAGGCATAAAGCATCGATTTAATTGCATCATTAACAGGCGTAATCAGGCTGCGTTGACCGAATAAAAAACTAATATCCTGATTACGAAAGCACTGTTCGGCATTGTTTAGCACTTGTTGTAGTTGTTGTGGGCTAATCAATTTATTGCCTGAAAAAATATCTTCCAAGAATATACCACTGCCACTGAGTAAAATGTGATGGTCGACCTCATGGCTGGCCGCTAAATCAATTAAAATAGACAATTGATGATGTGCAGGAATATAGCTATAGTCACATTCAAAACTCATACCATGACTCGCTTGGGTGAGTAGTACTGCTTTACGTGAAGTAATTGTTGATTCAATGCACTTAATAATTGTTGGGCAGTCTGATGTTGTCCGACTGAACAGCAGGTGGTTAGAGCTTTTAAAGGAATGTGTACTGACAGATCACGATGATAATAGGCACTGATCGTAATCATACGCTCGAGTTGAGCTGCAATTTTTTCAGCGTGCTGCATGGTGGTATCAGGTAAAAGCATAATAAAACGATCACCTGCAAAACGGCAGAGCAGATCATGTGGTCGCAAATTGAGGCTAATCAATTGTGAAACATACTGTAAAATTGATGTCCCTTCATCAAAGCCATGCATTTGATTGACTTGATTAAAGTTATGCATATCGAGCAGTACAACCGATATATCGCTCGGTTCATGCAAATTTTGCTCCATCGCCGCTTTCAGTTGTATTTTAAAATAATGCGCATCGGCCAAAGGGGTGAGTGCATCGAACAAACGGTGATCTCGGTAAATGCGTTCACGTTTTTGCATTTGTTTTGAAATGGCTAACTCTTCTTGATGCCAAAAATAAACCCCAAGGGTGAACAGACACAGTCCAATCGGAAAAGGAATTGATTCGAGCCATGCATCCCAGACGATTGCTTTAGGGAGGCGAATAAACTCATCCAAAGTGTCCATCCACATATGGAAAAAAATAAAACACAGTCCATAAAAAATGTAGTTGGTCACCCGTCCCAAAGGTCGGCTTTTAATAATAAAGAAAATCCAAATGCCAATAAAAAGTGTTGCACCACCTTCACCTAAAATATCGACCCAATTCCATTCGGAAAAATGCTTATGACTTCCTAAAAAGATAAAAAGCAATAAAGATAAGCAGCAAGCTGCACCCAAAAGCACTAAAGGCCAAAAGTAGTAAGCAAAATATTTAGGCATAACATTTTTAGAGTATCGATTTGGCTCAAGCTAAACAGGTTTAGATGACAATTTGATGGCAAATGGTGCAGTCAAAACAGATCATGCTATTTTTCATTTTTTATGTCTGTATGCAGAAAATACGTGCCATTTTAACCAAGAAGAGCATTTCAAAACGGTCAAGATCCGTTGAATGAAGATCAAATTAGCTCAGTTTCGAACAAGAAATGGTTCAAAACAGGCAAATGGCCCGGCTTAAATTTTTACTGTCACATCACATTCATATTTACTTTCTATTGTGCGCTCAAACCATGCCACTTTGGCTTGAGGGGGACGAATACAATGAGAAATGTAAATAGCCGTTTAGTGAAAAATAAACGTGCGGGCTTTCAGCTCAGCACTTTGGTACTTTCGATGCTCAGCATGACACATCTGTATGCGCAAGAAAATACAGTGGAATATGTACAGGTGATTGGGCAAGCTGCCAGTATGGATAATGCGCTGAAAGAACAAAAACGTGCTGACCAAATCAGCAGTGTGGTACATGCCGACGGCATTGGACAATTACCCGATGACAATGCCGCAGAAGCATTGCAACGAATTCCAGGCGTTTCCACAGAGCGTGATCAAGGCGAAGGACGTTTTGTTTCTGTACGCGGTTTAGGGGCAGACTTAAATGCAGTCACCATTAATGGCACTTTGGTCCCTGCGCCAGAAAGTGACCGCCGTGGTGTCGCGCTTGATGTGTTGCCTTCAGAACTAGTGCAATCTTTAGCCGTAGTGAAAACATTAACTCCAGATATGGACGCAAACTCATTAGGTGGCACGGTACAAGTGGAAAGCTTATCCGCCTTTGATCATGACGGATTGTTTTATACAGGTACAGTTGAAAGTGGCTATGACAAAAAGCGTGAAAAATACAGTCCTAAAGCATCAGGTGCAGTGAGTAACCGTTTCAGTATAGGCGATGGGAAAGATAATTTTGGGGTTGCACTAGCGCTCAGTTACCAAAACCGTAAATTTGGTTCAGACAATGTTGAAACAGGCGGTGCTTGGGATGGCGATGCACTTGAAGAAACAGCAATGCGTCAATATGACATCGAGCGTGAACGTATTGGTGCGGGGTTGAATTTTGATTACCGTCCCAATGATACGGGGGAATATTATTTAAGAACTTTATATAGCCGATTTAAAGATACCGAATCACGTCAGGAAGTGGCGGCTGAGTTTTCTGATCCACAACTTTCAGGGCAACGTGGCGATGCAGAAGTGACCCGTTCACTGAAAAGCCGTGAAGAAACACAAGAAATACAGTCTTTCGTTCTTGGTGGTAAGCAAGGTTTGGGTACATGGACGGTGGAAGGCCAGTTAGGCTATAGCGAAGCATCGGAGGAAAATCCGGGCGGAATTTCTGGGGCAAAATACAAAGGTGATTTTAGCAACGTTGGCTTTAACAGTACGCAAAAACCAGTCATTACAGCAGACCAAGATTTTTACGATGCTGCAAACTATGAACTGGACACTGTGTCTTGGGAAAAATCCAAAACCACAGATAAAGAGTACAACGGCAAGCTAGATTTTCTTAAAGAGTATCTGTTGGGTAACTATGCCGCATCTTTTAAGTTTGGCGGTAAGATCAGCCAACGGGAAAAAACCAACAATAGCGATGAGTGGGAGTATGAAGATTTGAGCACAACAAGCTCAGACTTCAATCCAAACAGCCATTATGAGCTCGGCCAGTTTGGGCCAACCATCAATGAAAATGCCATCAAAGACAAAATTAGTGGATTAAATCCAAACGACTATGTGCTTGCCGACAGTTCGATCATTAATGACTTTAAGTCAAATGAAGATATTCAAGCGGCTTATGTCATGAATACTGTTGATTTGGATCAACTCCGTGTGATTGCGGGTTTACGTTATGAAAATACCAACTTTGAAGCGCGAGGTTTTGAGTTTAATGATGATGTAATAACCGCAACCAAATATGAAAATGACTATGATCATTGGTTGCCGAGTTTACATTTGCGTTATCAATTGGCCGATAACGCTTACCTCCGTGCCGCATGGACCAATAGCGTTGTGCGTCCGAACTTTGCGCAAAGTGCACCAGGTGTGTATATCGATGGCGATGAAGCTGAGTTCGGTAACCCCATGCTGAAACCTTTGGAATCCTCGAACTTTGACTTGGGGGTAGAAAAGTATTTTGGCAAAGCCAGTATGGTGGGTTTCTACGCATTTTATAAAGATATCGATAACTTTATTTATAGCACCAACATTGCTGGGACTGGGCAATGGGCAGATTTTGATGAGGCGATTACCTATAAAAATGGTAATGAGGCAAAACTGTATGGAATGGAGTTTGCCTACTCACAGAAGTTTGACCATTTAAGTGCACCATGGAATGGTGTTCTGCTTGGTTTTAATACGACTTTTAGTAAGTCAGAAGCAGATATTGATTCGATGAAAGATGGCGAACTTCTGAGCCGTCGCATTCATTTGCCAAACCAGTCGGATGTGGTCGGTAATGCGATGATTGGCTGGGAAAATGAACGCTTTGGTGTGCGTCTTTCTGCAAATTATAAATCGAATTATTTGTTTGCATTGGGTGACATCGATGCGCCTGAAAAAGACATTTATACCGATGATCAGGTTTTCCTCGATTTTAGTAGTCATGTGAATTTATCTAAAAACTTACAACTGAAGTTTGATGTGCAAAACATCACCGATGAAAGCTATTACAACTATGCAGGCGCTAAAGCCTATAACGCGCAATATGAAGAATATGGCCCAGCGTACAAATTGGCATTGACCTACACCCACTTTTAAGTCGAATTGAATTTTAGAACTCAGGTTTTCTCGGCATGGGAAAACATTGAGGATTTTTGCCAAATTTTGAGTATTTCTATGAATTTTTCATCTTTTAAATTGTCGGCTTTAAGCAGCTGTTTACTGCTACTGACTGCATGTAGCCAACACAGTATTCCTCAACCTACACAGAGCAGTCAGTCGCTGACTGCGGCAGAAGTACAGGTTGACCAGCCGATGACAGCGAAGCTTCAGTTGCGTGAAGTGGACACGAATGAGGCTAAAACAGAAGATGTGCAATGGTTGACGTTGAGCGCATGGCCTGAAGTTGCTGCGTTGTTGACGAGTAAGAATAAAGGTCTACAGTTTTTAGATGATGAACAAAATGTACTGTATCAAATTCAGGGTCAATTTGGGCGTTTTGATTATCGTATTGCTACAGAGCATTTATTGATTGCTGTATCGAATTTGCAACAACAGCAAATTCAGCTCATGAGCCTGAATTTAAAAAACAAAGTTTGGGACAAACCAACTTTTATTCCAAAACGTTCATTTAAGTCTGAAGATGTTTGTCTTTATACCGATGCGCAAGGGCTGAGCTTTGCCTTCTTGGTCGGTGAAGAAGGGATTGGTGAACAATGGCTAGTGGCTAATCATGAGAGGGCCTTGGCTCAACCTCAGTTGGTGCGTCGTTTAAGTTTCCCGCCTGCTAGCAGTGTGTGTAAGGTCAATGATGCGACCGCGGAGTTACTGATCAATGAAGCAAATGTTGGGGTTTGGGCTTATCCAGCACATTCCGAGGCAGACATGGTGCGCCAAGCAGTTGACCTCGTACAGCCTTTTGGTTCTATTCAAGGCACAGTGTCTGCAATAGCGATAGTTGATGATCAAGTCGCAGTACTGGATGAAGCAAAACCGCTGCTTTACCGCTATCAAAAACTGGGCAAGCATTGGAAAGCATTAGAACCATTACAACTCGATAGTTTGAAAGAGGCCGAAAGCCTGAGTATTCGTGGCAATTTAACTGATAAATCCCTGCTTATTTTAGATGATAAAACTGTTAAAACGGCAGATGTGGAATGGCAAACTCAAGTATTAGCGAAGACTGAAAATATCATCACCATCCCTGCGGAAGTGCAGACCGAGGGTGTTCCAAGCACAGGTGATGCCGCCGATGATCCCGCAATTTGGTATAACGCCAAGCAGCCGAGTCAGTCGCGTATTTTAGCAACAAACAAACAAGGTGGTTTGCAAGTCAATGATTTGCAAGGTCAGGCGCTACAGTATCTACCCGTTGGACGACTCAACAATGTTGATGTACGCCACGGTTTCAAATGGGGCAATCAAACTGTCGATCTGGCTGTGGCATCAAACCGAGATCATAACAGTCTGCATGTCTTTGCAATTCAGCCTAAAACAGGCAAGGTCTCAGTTCTTGGTGAGTTAGCAACCACTTTAGATGACATCTATGGCATTTGTATGTACCGCGATGCTCAAGGTGAAATCTATGCCATCCCAAACGATCAAAATGGCACATTCATCCAGTACCACATTACAGCAGCACAGCAGAAATTGCAGGCTCAGGAAGTCCAACGCTTTTCAGTTAAAACACAGCCCGAAGGCTGTGTGGTGGATGATGCCACAGGGCGAATTTTCTTGGGTGAAGAAGATATCGCAGTGTGGGTGAAAGACCTCAACCCGAACACTCAGCTGCCAATGCAGCAAGTAATTGGCGTGGGAGATGTGATGCATGATGATATTGAAGGTATGGGGCTTTATCACGGTAAAGAGCAAAGTTATTTAGTCGTTTCAAGTCAAGGCAATGACAGCTTTGTGGTCCTCGATGCTGCTGCACCTTATACGGTTCGAGGTGCATTCCGTATAGGCATCAATACCGAAAAAGGCATCGATGCCGTATCAGAAACCGATGGACTCGATGTTAGTTCTAAGAATTTTGGCGGCAAATGGAAGCAGGGCATGTTGGTGGTTCAAGACGGACGTAAACGCATGCCTGAAACCAATCAAAACTTTAAATACGTGCCGTGGGAAAAAATCGCGCAAGCGCTGCACTTGGACTAAAAAATTATTCAATACATGGGCTGATGTAAACAAGCACCAGCCCATTTTAAAAAATAGATATGTGCTGCATTTTGGCAGCAATCAAAGAAATTGGAGTGTGTTATGCAAGCAACGATGGACCAAATGTCGATTTGGATGTTAATCAGCCATGCCAGTATGTTGGTAAAAGCTGTGATGTTAATTTTAGTTTTATCATCGGTGGTGAGTTGGTATTTAATCGTGCGTCACAGTATGTTATTGCGTGGGCAAGAACAGCTTTGGAATCGATTTTTAAAGAACTTTAGACAGCAAAAAGACTTAAATTTTTTGCAACAGGAATACCAACAGCCTGAACAGCAAAAAGGAATCGTGACGATCTTTCAACATGGAGTCGATGAATACCATCAACTGATAAAAGATGAGCAACTCACGACGGCGGATGTGATCGATGGTGTTGAACGTCGCTTGCTCAGTAGCATTAGTGAAGAAGAAGAAAAGCTTCAGCAAAATTTAACTTTTCTTGCAACCGTGGGTTCAGTGAGTCCCTATATCGGTTTATTCGGCACGGTTTGGGGCATTATGAATGCATTTATTGGGCTATCAGCCGTTGAACAAGCCACCTTAAATACGGTTGCGCCGGGTATTGCTGAAGCACTCATTGCCACAGCAATTGGCTTGTTTGCTGCGATTCCTGCAGTGGTGGCTTATAACCGTTTCTCTGCACGTGCCGATAAACTTTCCAGTCGCTATTACGGCTTTGCCAATGAGTTGCAAACCCGTATTTATCGCTTACTGGGGAATACTGAGCGCACTTCGCGTTAAGGAGCAGAATAATGATTAAGCGTCCTCAGAAATTAAAGCTCAATGCAGAAATGAATGTAGTTCCTTATATTGATGTCATGTTAGTGCTTTTAGTGATTTTTATGGTGACAGCTCCGATGTTGACTCAGGGCATTAAAATTGATTTGCCTAAAGTTGATGCAGATGTCATGCCTGCGTCACAACAGCAGCGTATTGTCACTCTATCCATTCAGGCCAATGGCCAGTATTACTGGAACATTGGTTCAGAGGTCAACACAGATAAAGTGACAGATCAGGCAATCGATCTGGTCAGTATGCAACACAAGTTGATGCCGCTTATTCAAAAAGATAAAAGCCTACAGTTTTATGTCCGAGCAGATCAGGATGCTGACTATCAACTGGTTGCACAAGCGATTGCTGCTTTACAAAAAAGTGGCGTAACTAACTTGGGCTTAGTGACAGAGGAACCGCAAGTATGATGGTAACAGCATCTAAAAACAGGTTTCGTGACCAAGGTTTAGCCCTGTCGGTCACGGCTGTATTGCATATTGGTGTGATCGCATGGCTATGTACGGTTGAAATGCATGAAACACTGGTAGAACCGAAACCGAAAACGATTCAGTTGCAATTTATTCAAATGCCACCGCCTGTCAAACAGCAACCGCAGCTTAAAATGCCTGAGCCGATAGTTGAGAGAAAAGTTCCAGACGAGCCTGTTCAAAAGCAACAAGTTGAGAAGCCAGCCGAAGCTCAAGCTCAGTCTAAAATCACCAAGAAGTTAGTGGATTCACAAAGCGAAAAAGTTGCACCTGTAGCAACAAAACAGATGCAGCAGGTATCGACTGAAAAGCAAAGTGCAAAATCAGAAGTAAAGAAAATGACAAATACACAGCCGAAGCAAGAAACGTCAAGTCAGGTTAAAGCAGAGAAGCCAACAGAGTCGAAAGCACAATCCAGCCAAGAATCATTTGATGTTAAGAATTATCAACCTGTCTCAAAAATTGCCCCTGCTTACCCTGAACAAGCTTTGGATCGCAAGCTCGAAGGGGATTGTACTGTGGTGTATAGTGTGAATGAAAAAGGACGGGTAGAACACCCTAAAGCACAAGGGGATTGTCACCCTATGTTTGTTCGCCCTTCGATTCAAGCTGCACTCAATTTTAAATATCAACCACGAATGGTAGATGGTAAAGTTGTACCTGTAGCCAATGTAAAAAATACATTTCAATATCGAATTACTGGTTAAGGTAATTCGATGCCTCAATAAGTTAATGAGTCTTTTAGCCCCTTTATTTTATTAGAAGGTGCCTTAAGGGAGAATGATTTAAGATTGTAAATTAATCAATGTGTTTGGTAATCGAACTATAAAAACAATTAAAAATTAGTAGATTGTGGTTTTTATTGTACTTTTTTGTTTGGTTTTGAATTATGCAGGACAGGGTGTTTTATTACTCCGAGACCCTTCCGCTATTTCTAACCCATTTTATTTACTGGTTCCCTCATTGTTGCTTTAGGCAATTTATTGTGCGAGAACAAGTTCATAAACGTCACATGGATAATCTATCAATGCCTATTGACCAGTCACGGAAGGTAAATCTAAAACTGTGAATAGCAGAGTGTGAATCGAACTGTATAAAAAGATGGTGTTTAATTACTTAAAAGAAATAATTAGAAACAGAAGAATTCTTAGGTGATTGAAAATAGTAGTAAAAATTAAATTTAAAATATTTTATATTTATTAATCAGTATTTTATTGTTTTAATTTGATGATCATCGCTTCCGCCAAATATCTAAAAAGACCCCTTGATGATCAAGGGTCTTTTTTTAACTTGAATTTTTTCTTACATAAAAACCGCACATAAAAAATAGATTCTAAAAGTTCTCAAATAAGTTCATGTAAAAGGGAAATACGAGTTAAATTTTTGTTTTGATTCTGCTCAGTTTTATAACGACTGACTTTAAAACTTATGTTTTTAGAATGTATATGTTCCAAGCGAAAAGTTGTTGATTAAATAGCCATCAATTTGCTCTGATCGTATAAACCCAAAACAAAGATGGCTAGGGCAAATATCTTTTAGAGAATGCTAAATTTAAGTATTACGATCCAGCTTTTTCTTTACCAATTCGTTTAACGGTCTTTAAAGTCTTTTTCTCTTTCATCTGTC
>JAVXBC010000060.1:0-15392 GCA_036660195.1 Acinetobacter sp. | reverse complement strand
GCGTTTGCCATGTGAGAGTAAGTCATCGCCAGCTTTTAAATCTAAAACACCCCCAACCTAACAGTTGGGGGTGTTTTTTATTCAGAAATATTTATAGTTTAAATCAATCAATTATTTTTTATTCAATTTATAATCAAACAGGTATCTTATGCAGCAGGATTTAACATTGAATGTGTTACCTCTGACATATAAGAATTGTTATACATAAGGAGCATCATGGAACATCAACAAGCTTTGCAAAATGTATTATACGCGGTTGATGTGTTTAGCAAAAATGCAAGTTCTGAACCCGAAAAAATTATTTCGATATTTACGCGAGATATTGAAAACGAAATTCACGCTAATAAACTATATTGTTTTGTACCAATGGCATTCGGTTTCGTATTAGCTAAGAGAATGGGTATAGAAAAATTCCCTTCCGAGTATTATTTGCTAAACCAAAATAATGAAAAAATGCTATTCCCACTAAGTAACGAACATTATTTTACAGCTGCGCTAACGCTCGCATACGAAACGTTTGAACACGGTTGGAGTGAGCAGCTTTCAAAAGAATCTTATGAGGCTGTTATTGCTCATAGTGCTGAAATAAATGCCTTGAATCGAGCTTTAAATAGTGGTGTTAATGTAAGTGGTAGTGAATTCAAGCCAAGTACCGTTTATGGAGTACTCGCAGAGCTAAACACATAGTTAAAAGCTTATACTTTCGCTTCATGTTCGACAGCACCCAGACAATTATGGGGCTATTTTTGAATCAGTGATTACTAGCTTGTTGTTTATTTTGTTGTGGGCGCTTGCCCCTTACTCGTGTAGTTATATTTCCATAAATTTAATATAGATAGTTCACTAAATTTAGTTTTTAATGAAGCTAGTAAGTTAAAAAATGAGCCATTGCGTATGAAACTCAACTCTTTCTCGCTGCTTCCTGAAGATGATGGAGAATTACATCTTCCTGAGCTTGTGTATTGGGCGTCACTCGGTGATGTGGAACAAGTTGAACAGTTATTAGAAGACGGAATTGACCCAAATCAAACCGATGAAGAAGGATATAGTGCATTACAGGCAGCCGCTGAAAATGATCATTTAGCAGTGGTGAAGTTGTTGGTGAGTAAAGGGGCAAATGTTGCTTATAAAGGCGAATATACTGCTCTACAGCTTGCTGAAATGGCAGAGAATACCGAAGTGGTTGCGTATCTTAAAAGTCTTTAACTCACCTATAAAAATGATAGATAAAAAGAAGCCCCATCATCCTGACGGGGCTTCTTTTTTTATTTAATTCAATAGCTAATAAACCTATGAAACTAATTGGCTATATGCACAGTAGAGAAACACTAAAATATATAGCGCAACGAGTGGTGCAACGATATATGCCCAATTTGGAACAGGCGCTTGCTCAACCACGATTTCATCATGCTGCGGTGTATGGTGTACCAGTTGATTAAACTCTTGTAGCGTGGCATCTAAAGAGATTTCATGTTGTTCAACTGGCTTTGAGCCTAAAAGCTCGATTAATTGATTGGTAGACCAGACCCAATCTTCGGCTTGTCCTGACAAATGCTCAATTTGCCCAGTAAGTAATTCGGTTAAGCCAGTTTGCCCAAAGCTGCCAGTTTCATCTAGCTGTTTAAGTTCAGTGAGCTGTAATGCAAGTATTTCAGATATGCTCGCTTCCAACTCAGCCGGTTTTAGGGATGATTTATTATGTGCGGAAGTCGTTAAATGTCGCGCGACCCCTTGAATATAGAGTGGATCAGAA
The DNA here is from genome assembly GCA_036660195.1 of Acinetobacter sp. Taxonomy (GTDB): domain Bacteria; phylum Pseudomonadota; class Gammaproteobacteria; order Pseudomonadales; family Moraxellaceae; genus Acinetobacter. The sequence goes on along the minus strand of JAVXBC010000060.1, from coordinate 13,639 downwards.
CTATGAATTTCTTGATAAACTTTTGAATGATCTTGTTTCCAAAGGCTAATTAATTGACCCAGCGTCAACACATTCACTTCTTCAATATATGTTTCTTTTTCTTTCGCTGAAAATTTAGAAAAAAGTTGTGGTTTTTGGATTTTAATTTGTTCAGCAAAATATTGAACTAAGTCAAATGCCATAGGAATATCCTCGATTAATCTAGAATTCTAAGAGAAGGTTTCTTTTTGCTCGGTTCAGATTCTTGTTTGTTGTCATCCAAAAGCGGCGCAGATTCAACTTGAACATCTGCATATTCGGCAGGGTCAAAAAATAAGCCTTGACCATTTTCACGTGCATAAATCCCTAACACAGCACATAGAGGTACATATATATCTTTTGAAGCACCGCTAAAACGCGCGGAAAATGAAATCGCTTCATTTGCAATATGTAGCTGATGTACGGCATGTGGTGCTAGATTCAAGACAATTTGCCCATCTTTTACAAATTGAAGCGGAACATCTGTATGTGGTTGCGTGGCATCGACGAGTAAATAAGGAGTCAATTGATTGTCACAAATCCATTCGTAAATGGCACGTGCTAAATAAGGGCGAGTAGGGGTCACAGTTATTTGTTCAGACATAATTGAAAAACTTATTAAATCGTAGAAATCAAATCATTGTAGCTGTTTTTTTCTTGAGCTGTCATTGATTTAATAAAAGATGGACGATTAAAAACGCGATGGCAATACAGATAAATTGGTCGGCAATGTTGTGATGGAAGTTGTATGCCCATACTTTCTAATCTGATGAAAAGCGGCGCAAGCATGCAATCTAAAATTGAAAAATTTTCAGACATAAAATAAGGAAAATGTTGAAAAAGCGGTGTTAAAGAAATGAGTGTATTTCGCAATTCATTTTGAGCAGATTTTTTTTCGGTCGCATCGAGCGTATCAGTATGTCGAAGCATCTGATCTGCGAGTTTAAACCAGTCTTGTTCAAAGCGCCAAAGATACTGTCTCTGTTCAGCTCGTGCCATTGGTGCATCGGCATATAGTTTGTTTTGACGATAGCGATCATCTAAATATTCAGCAATGATCATAGGTGAAAATAATTTGAGGTTTTGCTCAATCAGCATCGGAAGCTGATTGTAAGGATTGAGATCGGCGAGATCTTCGTCTTCATGGTCTGTCAGAATAAGATGATATTTGATTTGTTTTTCTGCAAGTAAAAACCGAATCCAATGCGAACGGAAATCATCTGCATGACTATAAAGGGTAATGCCTTGGACGGGCGGAGTTTCAACCGATGACATATCGCAAAGCTATGAATTAAACCGCTTAGGATACTAAAAAAATCAAAGAAAAGCATCTTTGTATAGTTGAATAGATCACAAATAAAAAACCTCGGAAAAATCCGAGGTTTTTGTCCAAATCAATAAACGATTAACGTTTAGAGAATTGAGGACGCTTACGCGCTTTACGTAAACCAAGTTTCTTACGTTCAACTTCACGAGCATCACGAGTAACGAAACCAGCTTGACGAAGAGCAGGTTTTAAAGTTTCGTCAGAAGCGATCAACGCACGAGTAATACCGTGACGGATAGCGCCAGCTTGACCACCGATACCACCACCAGCAACAGTGATGTAAAGGTCAAACTTTTCAGTAACTTCAAGAAGCTCTAAAGGTTGACGAACAACCATACGAGCAGTTTCACGACCGAAATATTGCTCAAGAGTACGGTTGTTAATTACGAGCTTGCCTGTACCAGCTGACAAGAAAACACGTGCAGTTGCGGTCTTACGGCGACCTGTACCATAATTAGTAGCCATGTGCTGTATCCCTTAGATGTCCAAAACTTGTGGCTGTTGAGCAGTATGAGGATGCTCAGTACCAGCGTACACTTTCATTTTTTTGATCATTGCATAACCAAGAGGACCTTTTGGCAACATACCTTTAACAGCTTTTTCTAAAACTGCTTCAGGTTTATGAGCAATTAACTTCTCGAAGTTAGTCTCACGGATACCACCAGGGAAACCAGTATGGCGATAGTATTTCTTATCAAGTGCTTTTTTACCAGTCACTTGAACATGCTCAGCATTGATTACAACGATATAATCGCCAGTGTCAACGTGAGGAGTATAAGAAGTTTTGTGCTTACCGCGTAAACGACGAGCGATTTCAGTCGCAAGGCGACCTAAAGTTTTGCCAGAAGCATCAACAACATACCAGTCATGTTGAACTTCAGCAGGCTTAGCGCTGAGAGTTTTCATTAAACCACTACCTATTATAGTTGGTTTGGACTATGGAATCTGTCCAAACAAAAGGAGAGCGAATTCTACACGAGATTGCTAAAACGTACAAGAAGTGGGATGGAAATAAATCTGTCTAAATAGGTTGAAAAGTGACGTATTAAGGAATTAATGGGCGAAGAATTTTAGGCTACATTATTGGTCTTGTCTGGGGGGGCGTATTGACCTATCATTTTTCCAGCAGCTATTTGGGATGAATAGTAGTGTCAATTTGTTATAGAGGGAAATTTGATGAGGTTGTCGCTGTCTACAAAAACTATTGTAGTGACTTTGTTGGTGTGCGTGAGCTCAACCAATACCAATGCAAGACGACTTTACAAATGGGTCGATGGCAGCCGCATCACCAATTATTCTGAATTTCAGCCTTTAGAAAAGACTAAGCAAAAACTTCAAGTCTTGGAAAGTCGTGGTGAACATGTTGACCCTGCGATGGCTGTAACCAAGGAAATGCGAGCAATTGAAATTCCAGTTGAAGCGCAAAATCTCGAACGGACTAACCCTGAGTTAGTAAGTAAGAATTTACGGACGACCAAAACTGTTTTTCGTCAAGGTGACTTATTCGAATTGGATGCAAATGGGGTGCTCGATGATGTATCAGGGAAGTTGAGTGCTGAGGAACGATTAGAAGTTCAAAAAGCAGCTCACACGATGCCAGTGGAGAAAAAAGAATTGGCACCGACAACCAAAATTCAAGCAATTGAAAAAACTCCCCCCGTTGTTGAAAAAGTGGTTAAACATCATCCTGTGGTGGTTGAAGAAAAAAAACCTGAAGTAGTTGTAACGCCTGCTAAAAATGTTAAGCCAACCGTGAATCCTTGGACGAGAACACCAAATTTTGTCCCTTCGAATCTTATCTCTACACCACCTGTTAAGACTTCAAACTAAAATCAAGAATAATGGTAGGGTCTAATGTATATCTTAGATTTCATTAGACCTTACTGGTTATTTAAAAAATAGGCGTTAAAAGCATATAAATTTGAAAGCGGGAATTCTGTTACGATGTTTTAGAATTCTTTTTGTCGTCTGAAATGATGGATCATAATAAAAAATATAAACATCTAAAATGCATAGCGGCTATGGTGCTTTTGCATCTTATCTTATTAATGCTTTTTCCGTTTTATCAAGTAGTCTTTTTGCATGCTGACCCTCCGATAGTGATTGTTGCCGTTGCTATGTTTTTTGTGATTTGTACAGCAGGGTTGGGAATATTCATTATTCTTGTAGGTGTAATTTTCTATCTTTTGTTCAAGCATACGATTCTCTATCTACTGTTCTTGTTGACAGTTTATTTGCTACTTTATCGGCTTGCTCAATTGGTATCTCATCGTTTTGATCAGCTTTTTAAATTATTGCTTTATGTGCTAAGTGGTCTCACCATTTTTTATCTTTGCGCATACATTTATGTGGTTTTTATAAAGACAAATGTGGCTGCTTTTCCAAAAATTTTTTAAAAAAATAGAATCAGAAAAACATTCTTTGAGTAAACTATAGCTTGAAGCTGCGTGGGAATAATGAGTTATGCGTCCTTTATATGTCACATCAGGTGAGCCTTCAGGTATTGGCCCTGATATTTGTTTAAGTCTTGCGCGTCGTGTTGATGAGCGTCCCATCGTGGTTTTAGCAGATATCGATATGTTGCAGCAGCGTGCGAATCAATTGGGCATTGCTGTTGAATTGGTTCCTTATCACGCACAGCCTCAATCTAGCGCAGAAGGTCAATTATTTGTCGAACATGTTCCGTTGGCTGAGCAAGTGACTTTGGGACAACTGAATATTAATAATGCCGCTTATGTATTAGAGCAATTAAGGCGTTCTGCTGATTACGCGCTTTCGGGAAAAAGTGTGGGGGTTGCGACAGCACCTGTGCAAAAATCTGTGATCAACGAGGCAGGCATCGCATTTAGTGGTCATACTGAATATTATCAAGAGTTTGCAGGTGTTGAACGTGTGGTGATGATGCTAGCTACCAAAACACTGCGCGTCGCATTAGCAACAACACATTTAGCGTTACGCGATGTGCCAGATGCAATTACCAAGCAGCGTTTGCATCAAGTGATAGATATTTTGATTCACGATTTAAAAACCAAGTTTAAAATTACCGAGCCGCGTATTTTGGTCTGTGGTTTAAATCCACATGCAGGTGAAGATGGTTACTTGGGACGTGAAGAAATCGAGATCATCAATCCAGTTTTAGAGCATTATCGTCAACAAGGAATTCAAATGAGTTTAAGCTTACCAGCCGATACTCTATTTACCCCTGAAAATTTACAGCACGCCGATGCCGTGTTAGCGATGTACCACGATCAAGGCTTACCTGTGTTAAAATCGCAAGGCTTTGGTGAGGCGGTGAATGTAACTTTAGGGTTACCATTCATTCGAACTTCTGTAGATCATGGCACCGCGCTCTCGCTTGCTGGTACTGGAAAGGCGAAAGCATCCAGTATTCATGTTGCAGTCGATTTAGCCCTCGATTTAGCAAGAACCTCCAACGCAACGATTTAATCGCTTATTCCATTTTTTAAAACATGAAGTAAGTTAAGTTTGAAATATTGAGTATAAATGTATGTATCAAATTAATGCCCTAAACCCGAAAGATGAAGGGCATCAGGCGCGTAAGCGTTTTGGACAGAATTTTTTGCATGATCAACGTGTGATTGCCAAAATTGTACGCGCAGTCAGCCCACGCACAGGCGAAAATATTGTTGAAATTGGGCCAGGATTGGCTGCACTCACATCGCCTTTAATTGGGGAGTGTGATGCGCTCACGGTCGTTGAATTAGATCGAGATTTGGCAGCAGGTCTACCGGGTCGCGTACCACATCCTGAACGATTAACGATTATTGAAGCTGATGCATTGCGTTTTGATTTTACTCAATTATTTAAAGAAAATCGTCCGCTGCGTGTGGTGGGGAATTTACCTTATAATATTTCAACACCCTTATTATTCCATCTCTTAGAGTTTGGCGATAAAGTCAAAGACATGCATTTTATGTTGCAAAAAGAAGTGGTTGATCGAATTACCGCTTCACCAAATACTAAAGAATATGGTCGCTTATCGGTGATGATTCAGTATTTTTGCAAACCTACTTTCTTATTCGAAGTACCACCAGGATCATTCAATCCACCACCTAAAGTGACCTCTGCGGTATTTCGTTTAGAACCCTACGCAATCAAGCCAATCATTGCTAAGAATGAAAAGGCATTAGCGCGATTAGTCGGGCACGTATTTACACAACGCCGAAAAACTTTAAGAAATAGTTTAAAAGGAATGTTGGGTGAAGATGCGTTTGAAATCACAGGAATCGACCCGATGGCACGCCCTGAAACTTTAAGTTTGGCTGATTTTGTTGCGCTTTCAGACCAAATGGTGCATCCATGACCAAGCGTTATAATTACGTCATTGGTGATGTTCAAGGCTGTTTCGAGGCATTAAAAGCTTTATTAAAAGAAATTCGTTTTGATCCCGACCAAGACTTTTTATGGTTTGCGGGTGATTTGGTGGCAAGGGGTGAAAACTCGGTTGGTGCGTTACGCTTTATCAAAAAGCTGGCTGATCGCGGTGTGGCTGCAACCGTATTGGGCAATCACGATTTGACCTTGATTGCTTGCGCACGTGGTTTTAAAAAAGCGAAAGCCAAAGATCATACTCAAGATGTCATTGATGCCATTGATGGTGATGAGTTAATTGATTGGTTGCGTAAACAACCGTTATGTTTGTTTCCAAATGATCAGACCGTCATCACGCATGCAGGAATTCCATGTATTTGGTCGGTTGAGCAGACTGCTGCGTTGGCTCAAGAAGTTCAACAAGTCGTGGGTCATGATGATTTAAGCGTTTTGGATGCTTTTTTGGCTGAAATGTATGGTGAGCAGCCAGATCTTTGGGTGGATGATCTTGAAGGGCAGGCACGTTTGCGTTGCATTACCAATTACTTAACGCGTATGCGCTTAACCAATGTTGAAGGTCGCTTAGAGTTCGCATTTAAAGATGATTTAGCCGCGCCGATGCCGAAAGGATTCCAGCCGTGGTTTGAGTTTGAAAGCCAAGCTGCAAAAACGCATCAAATTATTTTTGGTCATTGGGCAGCTTTGCAAGGAAAAACGATTAACCCGAAAATTCAAAATGTCGATGGCGGCTGTGTTTGGGGGCAGCAACTGATTGCTTTTCGTTTAGAAGATCAGCAGTTGTTTAAAGTAGATAATCCATTGGTTTAAAGAAAAGCTTTATAGGGTATTGACATGATTTTGTTTAGAAACTGTTGTGGTTTAATTATTTTAGGTCGATAAAGAACTTCTGATCTGATTGATGAGTTTTGCTTAAACTGACGGTATTTTAAAAAATCAATTCGATTTGAGAGTATCTGTTCTAGCTTAGCAAAGCCCTGGCTGTTAGCGGAGATATGATATTGATTGTGAAATATTGTTGTTATGATTAATTCATATTGCCCTGCATGATGTTCTTGACGGACAGCTTGAATTTCCTGAATCGCAAATAATTCCTGAGCAAAGTGAGAAGGAATGTCTTTGAGTATAAGCATTTTGCTAGGACGTAATTGATCAAAAAACTCAGAAGATAAGTGTTGAAAATTATCTTGTTCAGGCAAGCCCATCAATTGCACGATGCGTTTAGATTTGGGTAAAAAGCAGACTTCAACTTTTTGTCCAATCCATGCGGTATCTGCATAAAATCTAGTATCGTTTGAGGAGAAGAAGTAAATATTTTGAAATAATAAGTTTAGATGTACATCAGTGTCGATAATAGTTTCATTAGATTCATCCAGTTTTAAGGTCAAAGCATGCAATTGTGGTTTTAAAAATCCTTTGGATAGGATTTTAATATCTGTAATTATTGCGGTTGCCTTAATATATTCTAATTTTTTTAAGTCCTGAGCTAAGGCAGGGTCAATAAAATATTTTTCAAAAGCAAAGGGAATGCTAACTCTCTTAAAATTTCCTTTTTGTATTGGGAAAGCAAATGCCAGTGCATAAAGCAAACTTAAAACAAAATATTCCCAATGGTATTGAAAGGGATGGTCTTTTACCCAGTCTAAGAAATAAAGTAGTGCAATAAGTAGAAGGTAGGTAATAATAAAAAATACAAAATAGGCTAAAAGGGCTTTGCCTTTATATTTAATGGTGAATCGAATACGAGAAGCCAATTCTGAATATGATTGGGCTTGTAATGTTTGCACGACTTTAAAGCCTTTATATTTTATATGAATGTGCTGAATCATATCATTCGATTCATAAAACTGTCATATCTTGATCATTAAAGTGTCAAAAAATGTTTTTAAGCTGAGAAGCATGAAAATAACGACACAAATGGATGGCAAGATGAATACATCCGCGACATCACTTTTAAGACTTGAGCAGTTTCCTGAGAATTTCAAATTTTATTTCAAAGCGAAGCAATCAAAAAACCATCAAGCAGCCCTATCTGAACTTCAAGATTTGGTACGTCCACGCTTAAGAATTGCAATTGTAACGGAAACTTGGCCGCCAGAAATTAATGGCGTGGCATTGTCGATGATGCAGTTATGTCAAGGTCTGCAATGTCTTGGACATAAAATTCTATTGGTACGTCCTGCGCAAAAAGCAGTGTGTAAGGACTTTCAGCCTGAACAAGAATGTTTGGTTGTTTCTCAAGCGATTCCGAAATATCCGAGTCTGCAATTTGGCTGGCCACAATATTTAAAAGTGTCTAAAGCTTTTGATAAATTTGAACCAGATGTTGTACATATTGTGACAGAAGGCCCTTTAGGTTTAACCGCATTGCAAGCAGCTAAAGCAAGGGGAGTGGCCATATCAAGCGGTTTTCATTCACCTTTTCAAGATTTTAGTCGCTTTTTTGATTTGGCATTTTTAGTGAAGCCAATTCAACGTTATCTCACCTGGTTTCATAACAGTACCAACATGACTTGCGTACCGAGTGAGTATACCCAGCAAGCTTTACGCAGTTTTGGCGTCACTTGTCCATTGGTCGTGGTGGGTCGTGGCGTGGATACAACAAAGTTTTCGCCGAAACATCGTTCAGAAACCTTACGTAGGAAATGGGGCGTTCAATCGGATACGCGAGTGATGCTCTACGTGGGGCGTTTATCCCCAGAAAAAGAAGTTGATGTCTTAATCAAAGCTTTTCACGAGCTGCAAGCCAAGCAAGGCAACAATATTAAGTTTGTGATTGTAGGTGATGGGCCAGATCGTATTCGTCTAGAGAAATTAAGCCAGTCTAAAGATATTATTTTCATGGGTAGTTTAAGTGGAAATGCACTCTCTGCTGCATATGCCAGTGGAGATGTCTTTGCCTACGCAAGTCAGTCTGACACCTTTGGCAATGTGGTCTTAGAGGCGATTTCTAGTGGATTGCCTGTGGTGGCTTATGACTATGTCTGTGCCCATCAACACGTTAAACATGAGCAAACTGGGTGGTTAAGTCCGCTTGGTGATGTTGCTCATTTAACGCAATCACTGTGTCAATTACCCGCCCTGCCAAAACTCCGAGAAATGGGGCTGCTCGCCAGTGACAGTGTTCAAGCCAGCAGTTGGCAATTGCCCGTACAACAATTAGAACAAGCGCTTTATCAGGTGACGGAGGCGTATGCCATGTCGACCTGAAAATTTTCCATAAGGAGAAAAATATGAATTTACAGAATGCAAAAATAAAAATACTCGATCTTGATTTAAAAGGCTGCGTTTACCTGAATCATCTTTCACAGTCTCAACGCACGGCTCAATTTTTCAAAACCATTAGCCGAATGGGAGATGGGCCTTTTTGGTATGCCATGCTGCTATTGGTTTGGATGATGCAAGGTCTAAACTACGGTTTCCAAATCCTTTATTTAATTGCGGGCGGTTCGGTCGGGACGCTGATTTATAAGTATCTCAAACATAAAACTACTCGCCCACGTCCATACCAAGTGCATCAGGTGATTGTATTGGGCGAACGACCATTGGATCATTTTAGTTTCCCGTCAGGGCATACCTTACACGCGGTGATGGTGACGGTCACTTTAGGATATATCCAACCCATTTTATTCATGGTGATGTTGCCATTTACACTGTTGATTGCATTGTCACGCATGATTTTAGGGCTGCATTATCCAAGCGATGTCATTGTCGGTGCAATCATAGGTGCATCTGTTGCGAGCATGATTATCCTACTCGCACCGAGCATGAATATTATTTTGTAGAAAATTTTCCAGTAGATGACTGTTTTTAAAAGCTAGGGATTTGTTAAAGTAAGCACAAGATTATTTTTACATAGGTTGTCACATGGGCTTACGTTGGACAGATAGCATAGATATTGCAATTGAGTTAGTCGAAGCGCATCCCGAAGTCGATCCGCAGTGGATTCGCTTTACCGATTTACATGCTTGGGTATGTGCATTACCAGACTTTAGTGATGATCCGAACAAATCCACCGAGGGTTTGCTAGAGGGGATTCAAATGGCATGGATAGATGAAGTGCGCTAAATGTTAAAACCCACCGTGATCACTAAAATGAAGTGAACAATGGTGGGTTTTTATTTTAATGCGAAGATGAAAGAGGTTATTTTTCGCTTTCTTCAGACTTCCAGTCTGGATGGCGAAATAAAACTCTTAAATCTTTGGCTTTCCATGTGGTTTTAATTAGGTCAATTAATTCTTCAAAAATCATCACCACTACATTATTGGTGGTAATCGGGCGGCTTTTAACGCCAAAAACAATCGGTTTCACCTGTGCTTCATCTTTGAATGTGCCAAATAGACGATCCCAAAGGATAAACACGCCGCCGAAATTAGTATCAATTTGACTTTCTGCACAGCCATGATGCACGCGATGATGCGCTGGTGTATTAAAAACAGCTTCATACCATTTTGGCAGTCGATCAATGGTTTTGGTATGAATAAAGAATTGATAAAACAAGTTTAATTCATAAATAAACGCAACGACTTTGATGTCGACGCCCATAAACACGAAAGGCAACCAAACAATCGAGAAGATACCGAATAATGGAATCGGTGCAAGGAGCGATTGACGTAATGCTACACCAAAATTGAAATGTTTAGAGCTGTGATGAATTTTATGCGTGACCCAGCCGATTCTGAATTTATGCGCAAATAAATGGGCAAAATAGAAAAAGAAGTCTTGTGCAATAAAGATCAGGAGAATAGACCACCATGTAATCGGAACATTCCAGCCCAAGCCATTCGATTTAATCCACGCCGCCACAATGCCCAGAAAGAAAATGAGATAAATGCCGTCCATGGTTTTATAAAGAACAGCAGACAATATGTTGGCAATGGTTTCTTTTAAATCATAGGGTTCTTGTTTTTGCTTAATCAAATAATAGTGTTCTAAACCCATAATGATTAAAAATACGATACCAAATCCGATGATAATCATCAGGGCGTGTAACAATGGTGCTAAATCCATCTCAATTCCTTGCTTAAGTCATCAGTTATTTATTCGCTTTAATGAAACAACAAGGAATGAATAGCCGATTTGATGGCACGACATGATTCTGCGTCGCATGATTTGTAGATCGAATCATATCGAAAGTCATTTGGTCTTTATTGACGAATTGCGACAAATTTATTGACTATTTCCTAACTTGAAATGTTCGCTTCCCCTGACCTTAATACAAAAAAAGGCTATATCTTGCCAGCTTAGCTCGTATATAATGCTGCAAATTTTTTAATGTTTAGACTTAACTGAGGAAGCCTATCATGGCAATCGAACGTACTTTATCTATCGTAAAACCTGATGCAGTTGCAAAAAACCACATTGGTGACATTTTTGCTCGTTTTGAAAAAAATGGCCTAAAAATTGTTGCTACTAAAATGAAGCATTTGACTCAAGCAGAAGCTGAAGGTTTCTATGCAGAGCACAAAGAACGTGGTTTCTTTGGTGATTTAGTTGCATTCATGACTTCTGGCCCAGTGGTTGTTTCTGCACTTGAAGGCGAAAATGCAGTACTTGCACACCGTGACATTTTAGGCGCAACAAATCCTAAAGAAGCGGCTGCTGGTACAATTCGTGCAGACTTCGCTGTAAGCATTGATGAAAATGCAGCACACGGTTCTGACTCAGTTGCTTCAGCTGAGCGTGAAATCGCTTACTTCTTTGCTGATAACGAGATTTGCCCACGCACTCGTTAATCCAAAGTATTCAAGCCAGATAAGTGGTATACTGCTTATCTGGTTTTTTGTTTTTTAATCTCCGTTTTTGTTGTGTTCATTGAGTACAGCATGTTCTATATGCTGACATCGTTTAGGTAAAAATACATGAGTTCTGTAGTCGTGGTTTCATCAGAGAATTTAGATGAAAAACAGCAGTCTGTTTCGACGTCTGTCGTTCAAACTACCGACAAAAAAGTAAATTTACTGGGCATGTCTCGTGCTGAATTAGAACAGTTCTTTGAGAAAATTGGCGAAAAAAAATTCCGTGCTGGTCAGGTAATGAAATGGATTCATCAATATTTTGTGACTGACTTTGCCGAGATGAGCAATATCTCAGGCAAATTGCGCGAAAAACTCGAAAAGATTTGTGAAGTAAAAGCCCCTGAAGTTGTACACCGCAACTATTCTAAAGATGGTACGCGTAAGTGGGTGTTCCGTGTTGGTGATGGCGAAGGTTCTTTAGTTGAAACCGTGCTGATTCCTGCGGAAGATAAAACCGGCGCACGAAAAACCTTATGTATTTCCTCACAAGTCGGTTGTGCTTTGGATTGTTCATTTTGCTCTACAGGCAAACAGGGCTTTCAACGTGACCTAACTCCAGATGAGATCATCGGTCAACTTTGGGTGGCGAATCAGTCGTATATGGAAGACGTACCAGTTGCTGATCGAGAACGCACCGTGACCAATGTGGTCATGATGGGCATGGGCGAACCATTACTCAATTATGATGCCGTGCTGAGTTCGATGCGCTTGATGTTAGATGATTTTGCTTATGGTATGTCGAAACGTCGTGTGACTTTATCTACGTCTGGTGTCGTGCCTAAAATTGATCAATTAGCACAAGATATTGATGTCGCACTGGCGATTTCATTACATGCGCCGAACGATGAATTGCGTAATGAATTGGTTCCTATTAATAAAAAATATCCATTACAACAACTGATTGCTGCATGTCAGCGTTATTTAACCAAAGATGGTAATGAAAGTTCACGTCGCCACGTCACCATTGAATATGTGATGTTGGAAGGCGTAAATGACCATGCTGTACATGCTCAGCAAATGGTCAAATTATTGAAAAATTTACCTAGTAAAATAAACTTGATTCCGTTTAACCCATTTCCACATGCGCCGTATGGTCGTTCGAGTCGTAATCGTATTATTGCTTTCCAAAAAACTTTGTCTGATGCAGGATTTGTGTGTACGATTCGACAGACGCGTGGCGATGATATCGATGCCGCCTGTGGTCAATTGGTAGGACAAGTGGCTGACCGTACACGTCGAGCTGAACAGTGGAAAAAGAAAGTGGCGCAACAGCAAGAAATTTTGCGTACACAAGGATAATTCTTGGGGATAAAACGTTGAATATCACTCGAACAAAAACGATTTTAGCAACAGCTGTTGCATTGACTGTATTTGGTTTAACCGCTTGTCAATCGGCACCATCTACCAAAGATCCGCAAAAAGCGGTGCAGGTGCGTACTCAACTTGCCGCAGAATATATTCGTACGCGTGATTTAGACTCAGCCAAACGTTCGCTCGATCAAGCGTTAAAGATTGATTCGCGTGATGCGACTGCCAATATGATGATGGGTGTTTTGCTACAACAAGAAGGTAGCAAGCCGAATATGGAAAAAGCCGAAAGCTATTTTAAGCGTGCAATTTCGACTGACCCTGATAATGCAATGGCTCGTAATAATTACGGTACATATTTATATCAAACAGAACGTTATAATGAGGCCATCGAGCAATTTGCCCGCGCAGGGGCAACTTTGGGCTATGACCAACGCTTTCAATCGTTGGAAAATATGGGGCGTATCTATTTGAAGTTAGGTGATATGGCGAATGCCGAAAAGTCATTCAAGCAAGCCTTGCAAGCAAATCGTACAGCGACCATTTCATTGTTAGAATTGTCTGAAATATTTTATTTACAGCAAAATAGTAAAGATGCCGCCCAACTTTATGAAGGTTATGTTCGTAATGTTGGGCAAAATAACCAAGGTGCACGTGCGCTTTGGATTGGGTTGCGCATTGCTCGAGCAAATGCGGATCAATTGGGAATGCAAGTGTTAGTTAATCAATTACGTGCACTTTTTCCTGAAAGTCCAGAATATCAACGTTATTTGCAATTACAGCACAGTACTGAGGCCGTATGGAAATAAATCCAAATTCACATCAGCCAACTGGCTC
>JAVXBC010000059.1:0-15754 GCA_036660195.1 Acinetobacter sp. | reverse complement strand
TGTGGGCGTATCATTGTTAGGCCGCACCCAAATTTGGATTCGTGTAAAATAATTCCAATAAAGCAATAAAAAACCCTGTTACAGATAACAGGGTTTTTTATTTGGACATTAACTAATAACCATTTAACGACCTTGCAACTTTGCATAATCGAGTAAAACATTCGCAGCTTCCGTAACGAAGGTTTCTTCTTCAGGTAAGGCTGGGCGTAAATGCGCTTTCATTTTGGCACGCGATTCTACTAAGGCATCAATCGAGGCTTGATAACTTTCCCAATTCGCATAAGGTGCTTGACCTGTTTCCGTACGACGTTGATTTTCAACTGCTAAAGTTTGCTTTTCCAAGTCCATCAATTCAGCGCGGCGTTGATCAATATCTAATACCACTTTTTTCTGTTCAGACGTTTTTTTGTTGATCGCAGTACGGGCTTCTAAATATTTAAATTGAGAATCCGCTAAAGTTCGTTGAGCAGACGCTTGAGATAATTTAGCCACGTACGGCTGGGTTGAACCTGCACGCTTAAACGGTGCTGTCGGAATAGTGTCCCATTTCAAGGCATTTTTGGATTTACGTTCACCAAACTCTTCGTTGTATATATCAACCAATTTAATATCAGGAATCACGCCTTTATTTTGCGTACTACCACCAGTCACACGATAAAACTTACGTTGTGTGAGTGTTGCTTGACCGTGCGCCAAAGTATCTAATTGAACTTGTGCAGTTCCTTTACCTGTCGTGGTGCTGCCAATAATGATGCCACGCTCATAATCTTGGATGGCTGCGGAGTAAATTTCACTTGCCGATGCCGATGCTAAGTTTATCAATACCGCCATTGGGCCAGCGTAAAGTTGCTCCCCACCATCGGTATCTTCATACACACTAACATTGCCATTGCCATCACGAATTTGCACCACAGGACCTGACTTAATGACTTGCCCAAGCATACGTGCTACTTCTTCGAGAGAACCACCTGGATCATTACGCAAATCAATCAAGATACCTTCTACTTTTTGAGCTTTTAGTGACTCAAGGGCTTTTGCGGTATCTTCTGAAACAGAACGGTACTCTGCACCTGCACGGCGTGAACGATAATCAAAATAGAAGGATGGGATTTCAAGCACACCAAACACATGTTTAGTTCCATCACGCGTCAATTCAACGGTACGTGAACGAACCCCTGCATCTTCCTCTTGAATGACATCTCGAACTAGACTGACATTCCGTGCTTGGCTCATGGACGCGCCAGTAGCCAATAATCTCACGGTAATTTTAGTACCACGTTTGCCGCGAATAAGTCCGACAATTTCAGTACTTGGCCAGCCAATGACATCAATCATTTTCTCACCATCTTGCGCCACACCAATAATGCGATCGCCAGATTTCACTTGCCCAGATTTACTTGCTGGCCCACCTTCGACAATGGTTTCGATCTTGGTGTAGTCTTCATTGCCGCGTTCTGGACGAATCGACACACCGATACCCTCTAATTGCAAAGTGGTTTGACGATTCAATTCCATCGCATCAATCGGTGGATAATAGTTGCTATGTGGATCGTAGGTCGCAAGCATCGCATTGAGCGTTTTGTCTAATACATCATCACTTTTCAAACGTCCCATACGCTCTAATTGACGTGTATAACGCTTGGTCAACGTTTGAACTGGCGTTAAATCTTCTGGGCCTGTTAAATCTTGACCGTTCGCCAGCGATGGATTGGCCTTTAATGCTTTTTGCTTAGCTTGCTCTTCTTCTTTAGCAATGGTCAAATTAATCAACTGTGAAACCAACATCTTCTGCCACTGTGCTTTTTGCTCAGTAGTCGTTTTAAAATAAGCTGATTTTTCGCGGTCAACTTCTAAATACGCATCTTTCTGTTGCAGATTTTGCGGTTTTTTCAATTCTGCCAACATGTATTCATAAAACTGTTTTAAACGTTCACGGTATTGCGCGTGTATCGCAAACGGCCCAGCTAAGTTTCCTGTTTTTAAGGCAACACCAAAATTTGCACCATATTTATTCTTATATTCTTCAACTTCACTATTTAAAAACAATGAATGGTCAGGGTCTAGGCTATCGAGATACATGCCTAAAATACGATTTGAGGTGGTCGCATCTAAACGCAAATTTAAATAATGCTGACGATCTACCAATGTCGCTAACTGTCGAGCAACCAACGCCTGTTCTTGAGAGGGTTGAATTGTGCTTGAAACGACAGGAGCTTCCGTTGCTGCAAACGCTTCATTTACGGTATAGGTAAAAAATAAACCACCAGTCGCAACTGCAACTGCACACGCTATCATTTGAAGTTTCATAAAATTTTGGTGCTTCCTTGGATATGGCAATTATTACACGCTGATCAGGTCAATATGAATATAAGCGATGCAATTTTTTTATCAATGCGTAAAGATCATTGAACATCATAAATAAATGATCAATCAAAATTTATCATCAATATCATGTTGTTTTATCATATTCTTTACTGACAAAATGTAGCAAATCATTGCACAATTTAGCTAGAGGGTCTGGTGATATTTCAACCATGCTTGCGTTATAGGCTAAAACAACTCAAACAAGGCATGAAATGCAGACAATGGCGATACCCTTGACAAATTTCATAACGCAGTTTGAGGCGGTTTTAGCCATAACCTGAGCAAGAGCAAAGCATGCTTTGCTCGCAGCGCAAGGCGAAGCTGGAGGACAGGGACATTTTTTTTCGCTACTACGTTATGACTTACTCCTTTAGAATAGCTAAACTTCATAAGCCATGCCTTGTATCGACAAAAAAGGTCCTCAGTCGCAAGCATCTGTGAAACATCAACAGACCCTGTATTTTTACATCAAAAATTTCAATGGAATCCCTATGATCGGCGCTTTAATGCTGGATATTGCTGGCACAGAACTTACCCAAGAAGATATTGAACTGTTGCAAGCACCGCAAGTGGGCGGCATGATTTTATTTGGACGTAATATTGAGTCGCCTCAACAAGTCCGTGCTTTGACCGATCATATGCGCCAAATTCGCCCTGATATTTTGATTGCTGTCGATCAAGAAGGCGGACGTGTACAACGATTAAGACAAGGCTTCACGCTACTACCTGCTATGGGTCGTTTAGGCGAACATTATCTACATCATCCTGAACAAGCCATTACGCTTGCTGAACAATGTGGTTGGTTGATGGCAACTGAAGTCCTTGCTGTCGGGATTGATTTTAGCTTCGCCCCTGTGTTAGATCTAAATGATGTCAGCGATGTGATTGGTGATCGTAGTTTTGCGCAAAACATGCAAGACATCGTGCCGCTTGCAGGTGCATTTATGCAAGGTATGAAAAAAGCGGGGATGGCAACGACGGGCAAACATTTCCCCGGTCATGGTTCGGTCAAAGCAGACTCACATGTTGCCGCAGCAATTGATAGTCGTAGTTACCAAGAAATTTATGATAAAGACATGCAAAGCTTTATCCAATTAATGCCGCAATTAGATGCACTCATGCCAGCTCATGTGATTTATGATCAAGTTGACCCAAATCCTGCTGGCTTCTCACCATTTTGGATACAAAATGTTTTACGTGAGCAACTTAAATTCGACGGTGTTTTATTTTCAGATGATTTAAGTATGCAAGCCGCTTGTGTCGCGGGTGGCGCAGATTCACGGATTCAAGCCGCATTGAACGCTGGATGTGATATGGGCTTAGTTTGTAATGATCGCGCAGCAGCATGCATTGCCTTAGATGGTATTCAACAAATTGCGCTGCCAAATCAACAACGCTTAGAACGCATGCGTGGCAAAATACCAAATATTCAAGTGGGAACAACCCTGACTTTAGATGAAACTTGGCAAAACATCAGAAAAGTCATTGAAGACTTTAAAAATTCGTTTTAACTTACTTCAGATCAATAGAATTTTGCAGATGACAAGGCATGAGTTACTCTAGGGCAAACTAGCGTAACTCATGCTAGAAACTTCGCTGAGTAATGGATATGCTTCAGCGATACACGATTAAAATATTGTTATAAACAAAAAATCAGGAATAAGAGTCTAGGACAGATGACACAACAACTTTCAAAGCACCGCCATATTTCATTTACCGCGCATTACACAGGTTATATTTGGTATCGCATGGGAATTTCACATCCTGTCTTTGCGACTGCAAAAGGTAAAACACTCGCTGCACTCGTTCATCCGCTAGAAAGTTGGGCAGAAAAATATGTCGGGGGCAGCATGCGTACTACGCTTAAACAGCGTCACAGCATGCTCGATACACATCTGCAAAGCCTGATTGAACAACATCCCGACTTGCAAGTTCTTGAGATTGCCTGTGGATTATCGCCACGTGGTTGGTGGTTTAGACAACATTATCCGAGCATTCGCTACCGTGAATTGGATTTGCCAGATATGGCTGCAACCAAACAAGCCGCTTTGCAGCAAATTGAGCCCAATGTCGAAGATATTTTATCGGTCGATTTGTTTACCGATGCGTTTGCTGAGGCGTTCAAAGTGTTTGACCCAAAACGTCCATTGGTCATTATTAGTGAAGGACTGATTAATTATTTTGATAAGCCGCTTTTGCAGCAACTGGTTCAGGCCATTGCAAGCTATGGTCGTGATTTCAAAGAATTGCATTATTTAACCGATCTCTATCCTGAGCCGACTCAAAATAAACTGGCCACCATTATTTGGAACAGCAGCCGCCTGCTCAAATTTATGTCACGTAGTGCATTTAGTTTTCATTTTCAAACACCTGCGGAAGTCGAACAGTTTTTCCATGACTCAGGGTTTGAAGGCGTTCGAGTGACGCAACCCAAACAATTTTTTGACCGCATTGCATTGACCAGTAAAGAGCAACATTTGGGTGATTTGGTTTGGATGATTCACGCCAGCAATAAGTAAATCTTTATAAAAAAAGAAGTGGCTACATGAGCCACTTTTTTTATGGGTTGCTAAAACATAAGCATTAAACTTGTTTTTGCAGTTCAATAAATTTCAACAATCGTTCCGCCACATCAAAGCTGCCATGTTTAAACAATACTCGAATACCTTGTTCATCGGTTTCGAAAATTAAACATTCAATTTTAAATTCACCCTGTTCATCCGCTAAATGTAAAGCAAGGTCACGCGGATGCTGAGCAACGAAAGGCAATTTTTCAAGATCATCTAATTTTAGTAACACCCCAAAATAAGTCATGTCGACGATTTGAACAGCGACTTCAGTGTCCAAATGACGGTGACTTAGTTTTGAATGTGGTTGTAGAACCGTGATTCGCTCTTCACCACGACGCTCCATATTTTTCATTTGCTCACGATTCATCGTGATAATACCATCCAGCTCGTCGATGGATTCGCCTTTCAAGAAAGCAGCAAATAAACTCATGGTTTCTTTACGACGTTGTAACTGCGGTACATGATCTGCATTGGCAATCAATGCAAACTGCATGTCTTCACATTGCAAAGCAAAATTGGCATTTTCATGCGGCAAGGTAAAACTGTCGTACTGACCTGCTGCAACCAAAGTTTTACATTGGGCAACGGGCACATCGCTTAAACGCAATAGACGATTACAGTTAATTTCATAACGTTCACGTTCTGTTGTGGTGAACTCAGCCATTTGTCTAAAGAACAAACGTTTTGCAGTCGGTGACATGCGTGTTTTATCAAGTTTGGCATGATTAACCAAATACAAAATAACCGCTTGACCAAATTCTTCCATGCGGTCTTCACGCATCAAATGCAATGATTCTTCAAGCAGCATACGCCAGCTTTTACGGGTCTTCTGCATCACGCCCATGAGCACGATACGGTCAATCAATTCAGGACGTTGCGATGCAAATGAAGAAGCAATGACCGAACCCAAGGACATTCCCATAACAGAAACTTTATCAATCCCAATAATATCAAGCCATTGACCTAACATTTTTGATAAATCTGGAAGCTCTAAAACTGCTGCAGACTCACCTGTGTCTACATTACGAATCTGTTGATTTGCACCCATAGACGGTAAATCAATCAAAATAATTGGGCCAGCCTCGAATAGATGCTCAACACAATATTTATATGAATTAAAATTTTGAAATGCGCCGCCGACAATGACAATGGGCGTTTTGTGGATCGTACTCGGATCTGCAATCGCCATATATTCAATTTTCCAACCATCGATCCATGTGGTACGAGCTGGCTGTTTAAAACTGTTTTTATTGTATATGTCAAAAAAACCAAAACCTGTGTAGGTATGATTCATATCCGAGTCCATTTGGATTATGGAATTCATGTCCTTCCTCCATCCTTGTTTATTTTTTTGCAGTAAAATTCTCATTTTCGGCGATTTCTACTTGCAAGATAACAAATTAATAACATTTGTATAGCATTCATCCTATGCATTTTTCATTCTATACAAATGCAGCTTTTGTACGCAATCATTTCCTTCACCACTTATCTTGTTTAATGCAGTATTCTTTTGTAAAAAATGTAAGAAAAATCTATTTTACTTATATCTTACGAATTTTAATCATAATTTTAAATATACCAAAATTTATAATTTTTGAATTATCCATGTCGCCTATTTATTGCAATGCGTTTGACTGTTACTATCTTTATAAATACATGTAGTCATCAAAATGTTATGCACGATTCTATAGAAAATTATATGCAGCAGGTCGGCATGCAGGCACGTCAAGCCTCGCGTGTGCTCACTAGCGCATCGACGCATTTGAAGAACCATGCGTTGTCTGCAATTTATACCGCTTTGGAAAATAATCAAGCGCAAATTTTAGCAGCCAACCATGTTGACATGGAAAATGGTCGTCAACGACAACTCGAAAGTTCTCTGCTCGATCGTTTAGAGCTTACGCCTGCACGCTTCAAAGGCATGTTGCAGGGCTTAAAAGATGTAATTTCTCTGGTAGATCCAATTGGTGAAATTACCGATTTAGCGTTCCGTCCATCTGGCATTCAATTGGGTAAAATGCGCGTTCCTTTGGGCGTCATTGGCATGATTTACGAATCGAGACCGAATGTGACGCTTGAAGCTGCATCATTGGCTTTGAAATCGGGCAATGCGATTATTCTACGTGGTGGTTCAGAAGCCCTTGAATCGAATAAAGCCATTGCCACTGCAATCCAACATGGCTTGCAAGTATCTGGCTTACCTGAAAGTGCCGTTCAAGTGATTGATACCTCAGACCGTGCGGCGGTCGGTCACCTAATTACCATGACTGAATTTGTCGATGTGATTGTTCCACGTGGTGGAAAAAGTTTGATTGAACGCATCAGCAATGAAGCAAAAATTCCCGTGATTAAGCATTTAGATGGCAACTGCCATGTTTTTGTTGAAGCGCAGGCAGATTTACAAAAAGCCTTGCCAATTGCACTGAATTCTAAAACACATCGTTATGGTGTGTGTAATGCCATGGAAACATTATTGGTTGATGAAGCCATTGCAGAGGAATTCTTACCTCGCATTGCTGAACTTTATGATGAAAAACAAGTCGAACTGCGTGGCTGTGCAGAAACACAACGCATTTTAGGCGTATCAGTGAAAACTGCGACCGAAGAAGATTGGTATACCGAATATCTCGGACCAATTCTCGCAATTAAAGTGGTGACTGGCATGGATGAGGCAATTGAACATATCAATAAATATGGTTCTCATCATACCGATGCCATTATTACCGAAAACTTTAGCCTCGCACGCGAGTTCTTGGCACGCGTCGATTCAAGCTCAGTGATGATTAATGCCTCTACTCGTTTTGCCGATGGTTTTGAATATGGTTTAGGTGCTGAAATCGGTATTTCAACTGATAAAATTCACGCTCGCGGGCCAGTTGGTTTAGAAGGTTTAACTTCGCAAAAATGGATTGTGTTTGGAGACGGGCAAATTCGCCAATAATCCAATTCCACTTCATTTGTTGCACTCAACACGATAAAGCCCATTAAATTGATCTTTATCGTGTTTTTACATATTTCTATACAAATAATTGTTTTAAAAGAACAAAGCAATCATAAGAATTTCTTTATTTCGCACTATACTCAGATTGATCACTTTGTTGCGACAAAATTTAAATACTGCTTATAAATTCTTAGATTTTCAGATGAATAATGATTAGGTGTTAAACGTGGCTAAATCTGTACTGGTAATAAACTGTGGTTCGTCTTCGCTTAAATACGCGCTCATTTCAGAACATCATCAAGACCGTATTCATGGTTTAGCAGAAAATTTGGGCACTGCCGATGCGCGTATCCAAGGGGTCGACCGAGAGGGCAATAAGTTTAAACTTGCTATTCCGCAGGCTGATCATGCTCAAGCACTGGCAACCCTATTAGAACAGTTGGCGGAATATCAACCCGAAGCGATTGGACACCGTGTTGTACATGGTGGAGATATGACGCAAGCAGTACAACTCACTCAGCAGACCATAGATCGTATTCGTCAAGCCATTCCGCTTGCGCCTTTACATAATCCTGCCAATTTAATTGGCATTGAAGCAACGCTGCAATTGTTTCCGCATTTACCCCAAGTGGCGGTGTTTGATACCGCATTTCATCAAACCATGCCTGAACATGCGTATCGTTATGCTCTGCCGCAATACTTATATACTGAACATCATATTCGTCGTTATGGCTTTCATGGTACCAGCCACGCTTACGTCACTGAACGTGCCAGCGAATTAGCAGGTCAAAAAAATAAAGGTGGATGGTTGAGTGCTCACTTAGGCAATGGCAGTTCAACTTGTGCTGTATGGAATGGCAAAAGTCTGGACACATCTATGGGCATGACGCCGCTTGAAGGTGTGGTGATGGGAACCCGTAGTGGCGATGTTGACCCAAGTTTGCATTTATTTCTTGCCAATAACTTGGGCTGGGATATCCAGAAAATAGACAATATGTTGAATAAAGAAAGTGGTTTGCTCGGTTTATCTGCATTGTCAAATGATATGCGAACCTTAGTAGAGGCTTCTGAAAAGGGCCATGAAGGTGCAACGCTTGCGATTGAAGTATTTTGTTATCGTTTAGCAAAATCTTTGGCGGCTTTGAGTTGTAGCTTACCGTGTTTAGATGGCTTGGTCTTTACAGGGGGAATTGGCGAAAACTCGGCACATATCCGTGAAAAAACACTGGGCTATTTACCACATTTTGGTTTGCAGTTGAGCCAAGAAAAAAATAATGCTTTAGCTCGTGGTGTCGCAGATCGTATTGATACAGGCGCAGGGCCACACATTTGGGTCATTCCAACCGATGAAGAAGGTCGAATCGCTCAAGAGACCCTCCAAGTCATTGAAAAATCAATTTAACTCAATATAAACATCAAGAAATTATAAGGTTTTTATGAATACCATTTTACTCATTCCCACAGGCGAAAGCGTTGGACTCACTTCAGCATGTTTAGGCATGATTTACGCCTTAGATTGTAAAGGGATAAATGCTGGGTTTTTAAAACCGTTTTCGCAAATTACAGAAACCACCGTAGACCGAACCACAACTTTATATCGCCATCTTTTTCAGCATTCTTCAGTTGAACCGATTGCCTATGAACGATTGAACCAGTTGATTGGTTTAGGCGAAATTGATGAATTACTCGAAGAAGCGGTCGCCTTACATAGAAAAATTGCCGCTGAACATGATGTGATTATTGTTGAAGGGCTTGTACCCAATGCACAAGATCATTTCGCTATTGAAATGAATGCGGCACTTGCGCAAGCACTCGATGCACAAGTGGTTTTAGTCAGTATTGCCGACTTGGCAGATCCGAGAAAAACGGCGGAAAAAATTGATGCGCATTTACGTCAGTTTGGCGGTGCAGCCGCGGCACGAACCACTGGCGTGTTATTTATGCGAACCAAAGGTTTGCCTGAAGGAACTGCTGAAATTCCAGTGACGCTCGACCCAAGTCTGCGTTTAGTGGATAAACTGGCTGACTTTACTCTCGAACTGCAACGTTATAATCACTTCATTGGCACTGACGATTTGCCAATTTTAGGACTTGTTCCTTTCAGCAATATTTTAAGTGTACCTCGAAGTTTGGATATTGCCGAAATTATCAATGGCACATGGCTGCATCAAGGTGAAGCCAAGCAACGCCGTATATTACACACCAGTTTAATTGCGTCGAATATTGAATTTGAACTGCACAAGTTTGTTGCAGGAGAGCTGATTATTAGCCCTGCGCAACGTACAGATACTTTGCTGGCTGCCAGCCTTGCCAGCAGCAATGGTACGCCTTTAGCCGGTTTGGTATTAACGGAGCAATCGACTCCTACAGACCATGTTCTTGCTTTTTGCCAAAGTGCCATAAAGCAAGGCTTGCCGATTTTACATACGCAACTCGATACCTTAGAAACAGCGCAACGTTTAGCCCAATTTGGCAATGAAATTCCAATTGATGACACCGAACGCGCCGAACAAGTGACTCGATTTGTTTCAAGCCATATTGATCACACTTGGCTCGATCAACATACACAAAATAATGTGCATCCTCGCCTTTCGCCATCTGCATTCCGCTATGAACTGGTACAGAAATCCATTGCAGCGAAAAAACGCATTGTGTTACCCGAAGGTGATGAACCTCGTACCGTACAAGCGGCGGCAATTTGTCAGGCACGAGGAATTGCACAGTGTATTTTACTCGCCAAACCTGATTCAGTCGCTGAAGTTGCCAAAGCACGTGGCATTCAGCTTCCAGAAGATCTACAAATTATTGATCCTGACAGTATTCGTGAACGTTATGTCGAACCAATGGTCGAAATCAGGAAAGGTAAATTGGATGCGCTGCAAGCCAAAGCTCAACTACAAGATACTGTGGTACTCGGTACGATGATGCTTGCCCTTGATGAAGTAGATGGCTTGGTTTCTGGGGCGATTCACACCACAGCCAATACCGTTCGCCCTGCTTTTCAATTGATCAAAGCCTCTGCTAATTACTCACTGGTTTCTTCTATTTTCTTTATGTTACTGCCCGATGAAGTCTTTGTTTATGGCGATTGTGCCATCAACCCAGACCCAACCGCTGAACAACTGGCTGAAATTGCGATTCAATCTGCCGACTCTGCCAAAGCCTTTGGACTTGATCCACGCATTGCCATGATCAGTTATTCCACAGGTACATCAGGTGCAGGGGCAGATGTCGAAAAAGTCGCGACCGCCACTAAAATTGCGCAGCAACGCCGTCCTGATTTACTGATTGACGGCCCATTGCAATACGATGCGGCATCGGTCGAAAGTGTCGGTCGACAAAAAGCGCCTGATTCGCAAGTGGCTGGTCGCGCCAATGTGTTTATATTCCCTGATCTAAACACAGGAAATACCACCTATAAAGCCGTACAACGTGCTGCTAATGTGGTCAGTGTCGGTCCGATGTTGCAGGGCTTAAACAAGCCCGTGAATGATTTATCACGTGGCGCATTGGTGGATGATATTGTATTTACCATTGCCCTGACTGCGATTCAGGCTGCACAGCGGGATTAATTTTCCTGCTCTTAACACACCGTCCATTTGAAAAATTTGGGCGGTTTTTTATTCTGATAGTTAAGAGGGCAATTTATTTCGTGATAATTAATGAAGTAAATCGCGATATGCTGTCTCAATTTTTTTGTGCTAACCACACGGTATGCCCTGCACATTCAGCATCTTCCGCCACCATCTTCAACACTTCAAAACCATGTTGTTTTAATAAAGTTTGATACTCATGCGGCGATAAACTGGCGTGATATAAAGCATCGCTAAACATATCGCCAATGGCTTCACCCTCGGATGGCCCACTGGTGAACATTAACACCGTACCAGTTTCAGCAAACCTAGAAAACTGCGCAAACATCTGACGCTGATCATCCTGCGTCAAATGAAAAAAACTGTCCCACGCCAAAATACCTTGAAATTTTTGAGCCAAACCGACCGTGCGCATATCGGCTTCTATCCACTGCTGCTCAGGAAAATTATGTTGCGCCATTGCAAGCATGACATCAGAACTATCAACACCTGTCACCGCATGAGCTTGTGCAATAAAATAGGCGGCGATTGGTTTTGCTGAACCACAGCCCAAATCTAATATTCGAGATGACGGCGGAATGAACGAAAGAAAAAGATCGAGCCACAATTGTTCATATAAATGCTCACCACGTAGCTGTGTCCATGCACGACCATGTTTTTTATAAATTTCAATAATATTGTCAGCAAGCAATTGCTGTTTAGTCATGCTCATGGATTACACCTGTTTTTCAAACCGTATATGAACCTTACTAGCTAAATTGAAAGATGCCGTTTGAGTCAGTAATTTACTCCAACACGCCCCACTAAACTTTTGATCAAAGCTCAAGCAAAACTCCCACAGTGCTTCCATTTTATCTTATAATTTAGCCCGCCAGCGAACAGCCTGCTCAAGAGAATTTTGATATGACAACCATCATCAAACAAGATGACTTGATTACTTCAATCAAGGATGCCCTGCAATTTATTTCTTATTATCACCCGCAAGACTTTATCCAAGCGATGAGCCGTGCTTATGATCGTGAAGAAAACCAAGCGGCAAAAGATGCGATTGCACAAATTCTGATTAACTCACGGATGTGTGCTGAAGGGCATCGTCCGATCTGTCAAGATACAGGGATTGTCAATGTTTTTCTTGAAGTCGGCTTAGATGTTAGATTTGAATTAAGCATGAGCTTAGATGATGCCGTAAACGAAGGCGTTCGTCAGGGCTATTTAGAAAACTCAAATGTGCTACGTGCTTCTGTTTTAGCAGACCCTGCCTTTGGTCGTAAGAATACCAAAGACAATACACCTGCAGTGATTCACTACAAACTTGTACCGGGCAATAAAGTAGACATTACTGTTGCTGCAAAAGGTGGTGGCTCAGAAAATAAATCTAAGCTTGCTATGCTTAATCCATCTGACTCAATTGTAGATTGGGTACTTAAAACTGTTCCAACCATGGGTGCAGGCTGGTGTCCACCAGGTATGTTGGGTATTGGTATTGGTGGTACTGCTGAAAAAGCCATGATGCTTGCAAAAGAATCGCTCATGGAAGAAATCAACATGGACGAGTTACTTCGTCGTGGCCCTGAAAATAAAATCGAAGAACTTCGTATGGAAATCTTCGAAAAAGTAAATGCGCTTGGTATTGGTGCACAAGGTCTAGGTGGTTTAACCACAGTTTTAGATATTAAAATTAAAGATTATCCATGTCATGCGGCAGGTAAACCTGTGGGCATGATTCCTAACTGTGCAGCAACACGCCATGCACATTTCCAGTTAGATGGTACAGGTAGTGCGCATATTCAAGCCCCTAAACTTGAAGACTACCCTGCAGTCACGTGGGATTCATCGAAATCTAAGCGTGTTAACCTCGATACCATTACTCAAGAAGAAATGAACACTTGGCAACCAGGTGATACGCTACTTCTTAACGGTACGATTTATACAGGCCGTGATGCTGCGCATAAGCGCATGGTCGATATGCTGAACAATGGCGAAGAATTACCTGTCGACTTAAAAGGTAAATTTATTTACTACGTCGGCCCTGTCGATCCTGTACGTGATGAAGTGGTTGGCCCTGCTGGCCCAACTACAGCTACGCGCATGGACAAATTCACTCGCCAAGTTTTAGAAGCAACTGGTTTATTCGGCATGATTGGTAAAGCAGACCGTGGACCTGCTGCCATTGAAGCGATTAAAGACAACAAAGCGACTTACCTTATGGCAGTTGGTGGCGCAGCTTATCTTGTGTCTAAAGCGGTACGTGAAGCAGAAGTGGTTGCATTTGCTGACTTAGGTATGGAAGCAATCTACAAATTTGTGGTCGAAGACATGCCTGTTTCTGTCGCGGTTGATGTGAATGGCACGTCCATTCATGTGACTGCACCGAAGATCTGGCAAGCAAAGATTGGTAAAATTCCAGTTATTGATGCTGCTCAATAACAACAATCGATATTTGTTGAATAAAAAATCCCCTTTTAAAAGGGGATTTTTATTTAGACCGATCAAAAGCTGTGAAAAATTACCAAGTCAGTGGATTCCATAACTTAAATGGCTTCTGTAATAAGACTTCTGACTTTTCATCATATTTTTCAGGTTTTAATTCTTGCGGTTCAGAACGCACTTTACCCGAAGCATCCTGAGCAACAAAATTATAACTCGATGATTTTAAGCGCGTAAAAGCAATTTCATTCAGCGCCACTTTATCCGCCGTAATCATAAACGGCCCCGTGTGTTCGCTACGTGCAATCTTATTTTCTTCATCGTATTTAATATAATAAGTTTGAGATGCATCGACCGTAAAATCTAAGTATTTCGGTTTTTGAAAATGTAGTCCCGCTAAAGGACGGCTCACACTTATACGGTAAGTTCCCGCAGGCAATTCCAACCAATAATAATGATTATGCAATAAACTTGGTATGTGGTAACCATTGATAAAAAGGTTTGCAGCCGCAATTTCCTGACGATTCCATCGTGTATCAGGACGATACAGATACACCACCGCAGCTTGTTCATTTTGCGCTTTAATAGGTGAAAAGAATTGACCCAATTTTTGATTGACCCAACCACCCACCGTAAATGCACCAACGTGATACTGATCAAGTAAACCTGGCTCTTTTGCAGTATCGACTGGCGGTAAAGTTGCAGTCAATACAGTTGGATTTTCTTCTACGGCCTTGTGGCTTTGGCAACCTGCCAACATTCCCATACAGCTTAATGACAATATTAAATAACGCATGACATCCCTCAAGGCGTTTTCTTGGATTTATTTTTCACGGCGCAAAACTATGCGGAATTTTTCAACTTTTAAGATTAACACCTCATTACACAATTGCAAATAAAAAAAGCATGAAAAGCCAAGTGTTTCATGCTTTTTTTAAAGGAATGATGACGTATTAACTTTATGCCGATTTAGAGTTAATCACTTTTAAATCGGTTTTTTCTGTTGCTTTAGCACTCTCATCTTGAACCAAACGTTCAGCTTTAAATGTCGGTTTGGCAGTACCGTTAATCACAGCCTCATCGACAATGACAGTGCCCACATCCGCACGACTTGGTAAGTCATACATGGTTTCAAGCAAAACATTTTCCAAAATAGAACGCAAACCACGTGCACCCGTATTACGCTCAAGTGCCTTTTTGGCAACCGCACGCAACGCAGACTCTTCAAATACTAAATCGACGTTTTCCATCGTAAATAAATATTGATATTGGCGCGTTAAGGCATTTTTAGGTTCTGTCAGAATTTGCATTAAAGCTTCTTCATCAAGTTCCTCTAAAGTTGCAATCACAGGTAAACGACCAATAAATTCAGGAATTAAACCAAATTTAACCAAGTCATTAGCTTCTATCTGACGGAACAATTCAGAGACTTTCTTACTGTCATCTTTATTTTTCACATCTGCAGTAAAACCAATGCCGCCTTTCTCTTGGCGCTGTTGGACAATTTTTTCCAAGCCAGAGAATGCACCACCACAAATAAATAAGATATTTGCGGTATCAATTTGAATAAATTCTTGTTGAGGATGCTTACGTCCACCTTGTGGAGGAATAGAAGCAACTGTCCCTTCAATCATTTTCAATAAAGCTTGCTGTACACCTTCACCTGAAACATCGCGAGTAATGGATGGATTTTCAGACTTACGGGTAATCTTATCGATCTCGTCGATATAGATAATGCCTTTTTGCGCTTTTTCGACATCGTAATCGGCTTTTTGCAACAACTTCTGCACGATATTTTCAACATCTTCACCAACATAACCTGCTTCGGTTAGCGTTGTTGCATCTGCCATTGCAAAAGG
>JAVXBC010000058.1:0-15770 GCA_036660195.1 Acinetobacter sp. | reverse complement strand
TTCCGCATCCAAGACTTAGCGATTGCTCAATACTTTGTTAAGATACGCCTAATTTAAACTTTATGATGAAGTTAGGAGCGACAGCATGCTAATCATCCCTGCAATTGACCTGAAAGATGGTAAATGTGTCCGTTTAAAACAAGGTCGCATGGAAGACGATACCGTATTCTCTGATGATCCTGTCGCAACTGCACAACACTGGGTGGATGAAGGCGCGCGTCGTTTACATTTAGTTGATCTAAATGGTGCTTTCGCAGGTACGCCTATTCATAAACCTGTGGTCGAAGCCATTGCGCGTGCACAGCCAGAACTACCAATTCAAATTGGCGGTGGGATTCGTTCGCTTGAAACCATTGAACACTATTTAGAAGCAGGTGTGACCTTCGTAATTATCGGCACTAAAGCGGTTCAAGATCCTGCGTTCGTGGATGAAGCATGTAAACGTTTTGCAGGTCATATCATCGTAGGTATTGATGCTATCAATGGTATGGTTGCAACCGATGGCTGGGCGAATGTCACTGACGTGAAAGCGACGGATTTAGCCAAACGTTTTGCCGATGCAGGCGTATCTAGCATCGTTTATACCGATATTGCACGTGATGGCATGATGCAAGGTGTGAACGTTGAACAAACCGTTCAATTGGCTCAATACTGTGGCATCCCTGTGATTGCATCAGGCGGCGTGACCAATCTTGACGATGTGCGTAACCTAAAAGGTCAAACGGGCATTTTAGGTGCGATTACAGGTCGTGCAATTTATGAAGGTACCTTAAGCCTTCGTGACGCGCAGTTATTACTAGATCAACAAACAATTTAATCAAGATTCACCTGCATTACCCATCACTGGTGGGTAATGCTCTAAGCTGACTCGCAATCCTCACCCTAAAGTGTTATGCTAGCCGCACTTTCGTACACACCTCTCTTTTTTATAATGACACTTACGCCACCTTAGTTTTTTACTTCCTCTTTGTAATGAACTCATCACTGTCTAGTGATGTGGTGTAGTCTTGTGTTTTTATATATCACATCACTAGCCTTTTTTTAATTCTTAAAGAAACAGGCTATTTCTATGTTTTCCAATGTAAGAGAACAATGGTTCTCCAATATTCGTGGCGATGTGCTGGCGGGTCTCGTGGTCGGTTTGGCACTGATTCCCGAAGCAATTGCATTTTCAATTATTGCAGGTGTTGACCCTAAAGTCGGTTTATACGCGTCATTTTGTATTGCAGTCGTTATTTCATTTGTCGGCGGTCGCCCTGCAATGATTTCAGCAGCAACAGGTGCAATGGCGCTGCTGATGGTCACCTTGGTAAAAGAGCATGGTTTGGAATACTTACTTGCTGCGACTATCCTGACGGGCATATTGCAAATTTTGGCAGGTTATCTAAAACTGGCAAAACTGATGCGTTTTGTTTCAAAATCTGTCGTCATCGGCTTTGTTAATGCGCTCGCCATCCTCATTTTTATGGCACAACTACCTGAATTAGTTCATGTGACATGGCATGTTTATGCACTGGTTGGGTTAGGTTTAGCGATCATCTATTTATTTCCACTCCTCCCTAAAATTGGAAAAATTCTGCCTTCCCCATTGGTCTGTATCATTGCCGTTACTTTAATTGCAATCAGTTTCGGTATTGATATTCGTACCGTAGGAGACATGGGCGCATTACCTGATACGCTTCCTGTATTTTTATTGCCCGATATTCCTTTAAACTTTGAAACCTTAACCATTATTTTGCCTTATTCAGTTGCACTAGCAGCAGTCGGCTTACTTGAGTCGATGATGACAGCCACCATTATTGATGAAATGACCGATACGCCAAGTGATAAATTCCAAGAATGTAAAGGTCAAGGCATTGCCAATATTGCCTCTGGTTTCATGGGCGGCATGGCAGGGTGTGCCATGATTGGTCAATCGATGATTAATGTGAAGTCTGGTGGTCTCACACGTTTATCGACTTTTTCAGCAGGCGTATTTTTGCTGATTCTAGTCGTATTTATTAGTGACTGGTTAAAAGTCATCCCTATGGCCGCTTTAGTTGCTGTGATGATTATGGTTTCGATTAGTACCTTTGAATGGAAATCACTGACCAACTTTAAAGCCAATCCTAAAAGTAGTAATGTGGTTATGATTGCAACCGTGATCGTCGTGGTTGCAACGCATAATTTAGCACTAGGAGTCCTGACAGGGGTATTGCTGTCTGCCTTATTCCTTGCCAATAAATTAGAGAACGACATTCATGTTGAAAGCTATTTTGAAAATAAGGCTCGAGTTTATGATCTAAAAGGACAAATCTTTTTTAGTTCATCCGAAAAATTTATGTCGAGTTTTAATTTTCAAGAATCTGTGCCTAAGGTGATTATTGATTTAACTCATTCACATATTTGGGATGTAACTTCAGTGGCAATGCTCGATTCTGTGGTCAATAAATTCCAAAGGAATGGTGTCAATGTCACGGTACGTGGTCTAAATGAAGCCAGCTCGATCATGATTGATAAATATGGTACGCATGCAAAAATATAAGGCTTATTTTCCCCAAATTGCTTTGATTTTAATCACCGTGATTTGGGGCAGTACCTTTTTGGCAGTGCAATATGCGCTGAATTTTAGTAGTCCGATGTTTTTTGTCGGTTGCCGTTTTGCAGTCGCGGCTTTTGCAATTTTTCTAATTTCTATAAAATCTATTCGTGGATTAACGTTAAAAGAAGTCATGGCAGGAGCAGTCATCGGTGTGATGATTACGATTGGATATGGCACTCAAACGATTGCCTTACAAAGCATTCTGAGCAGTGAATCTGCATTTTTAACTGCGCTTTATGTTCCTCTCGTTCCAATTTTAATGTGGGTTGTTTTTCAGAAGCGACCCTCTTTAATGACATGGATTGGTACAGCACTGGCTTTTGTTGGATTGGTGCTTCTAACGGGTAACGGTATTTCCACCATCAGTTTAAGTTACGGTCAAACACTGACTTTAATTTGTGCTTTAGCGATTGCATTTGAAATCATTTTAATTGGTTATTTTGCGGGGAAAGTTAATCTAAGGCATGTCACGGTGATTCAGCTTGCTGTGGCTTCCCTGTTGTCATTTGCAAGTATGCGGATAGTTGGTGAATACACGATACCTGACTTTTCTTGGTCATTGACTGTGTTTGCTATTGGCTTAGGCTTAGCCAGTGCTTTGATTCAATTCGTCATGAACTGGGCGCAACGCATGGTTGACCCAAGCCGCGCTGCGATTATTTATTCAGGTGAACCTGTTTGGGCAGGTGTTTTTGGACGAATTGCAGGTGAACGATTGCCGCTATTGGCATTGTTCGGCGGTTTACTGGTGGTGTTGGGCGTGTTGGTCAGTGAACTGAGAATATTTAATAAAAAAAAATTAAAAGTCAAATCAATTCAACATAACTTATTCATAACATTTAAATAATAAAAATATTTTATCAGACAAATTATGTCCGATAAGCTATCTATATTATAAAAAACATTAAGGGGTGATGTAACATGGCTGAAAAACAATCTTTTAAAGAACAATTCATAAGAACGATTAGTTTATATAAAGTTCTACCTAAATCTCCTGAACCATACCTGACCATTGACCAAATTGAATTACGGCTAAACTCGTATTATGTACAACACGAGAGTTCACGCAAAACTTTACAGCGTGATTTAGAAAATCTAAGTAATATTTTATATAAAGGAGAAATTGAAAAACGTTCTAATATTGGAAGACAAGCCGCTTCATTTCGTTTATCTGCTGATGCACAACTTGATAATCAAAGAAAAAATCTAGTTCAAGATGAATTTCAGGCTTTGATCACATTTCATAGTTATAATTTTCTAAAACATTATTTTCCTACGTCATGGCAAAACTCACTGAAAGAACAATTTGATCAAGCTATTATTACTTTGGAAATGAAGAAAAAAGAAGCTTATATTTCTAAACTAGGGTTCGCTTTTGACGGAGCATTTCAAAATTATTTAAACTCAAGCAATGAAATTAAAGAGTTAATTTTTCAGAGTACGTACCAAGACTCTACTTGGCTAGAGATGACTTATCATCCTGAAGATGTTTATAGAGAACCTAATATTTACCTAGTAAAACCACATGGTTTAATTCTACGAGGTAGAAAGCAATTTTTGATTGCATCTAAAATTGATCAATTCGATCAAGTTTCTCTACGCACTTTCGCTCTACACCGCATACTCAATGTCCGAATTGTTCCTGAACGACTTAGTATTGATATCCAGAATTTAGATATGCAAAAAGCCATTGAACAATGTGAGTATGAGGGTTTTTTCAATCAAAATCCTGAAATCATTGAACTAAAGCTACGTTGTGATGCTAGCTTACATCACGAATTGCAATTCTCACCTATTCATGAAAATCAATTAATTTATTCTGATGAACAAGATGACAACTTTTTCATTTTAATAGCTTCACTACCAATTTCTTTCTCATTAATGAATTGGCTAGAACAAAAAGCCGATTTCATTACTGTCGTGGAACCACATGCTCTAAAAATACATATTCAAGATCAAATCATAAAGAAAGCAGAAAATTACGGCTTAGAATATTATGATCCCTCGGAGGATTGGGACGATGAAGTGGAGTATGACAATAGTATTTTTCCTGATAAAGATCGTGCCATCCAAGTTTTAAAAGACATTTTGGATGAGCCCGAACAAGAATATGAAGATGGTGCTGTTCAAATTTTAAAAGACATGATACGTGATGACGACGAAGATAATATACCATTACCACCAAAGAAAACTAAAAGGTCGACGCTAAGATCTTACAACCCAATAGATTTTGATAGTACGTATCAAAAAGCAATTGAACTTATCAAAAACAAAACTTTCATTACTACATTTGAAATAAAAAGGGGGTTAGATATTGATTATAACTCAAGCAACAAAATTATTGACCTAATGCAACAACAAGGTCTGATTTCCGAAAATGATGAAGAGGGAAAAAGAAAAGTTTTAATTTAAACAATACATGCATAAATGGAGGAAAACAGCGAATGTTTGAAAATACAGAAGCATCTATTGATTTAGCCATCGCACAAACAGCGCTAAATCAATTTGATACATTATTACAAAATCTGCCAGATATAAAGGACAATCAAAATGAACTCTTAGCTCTTGCAGAGGCTAACTACATTATCCAACAATTTAAACAATTAGATTTTCCTAAAGAACAAAGAAAGTCTTTTATTGAAATTATGGGATTAAGTCACCTAGAAAATGTAAGTTCAAAAACTCTAGCTTTTTTTCTTGACACAACACAGAACCATGATTTTGATGATCTTGTATTAAATGCCCTGTTAAAAGCAGCGGGTAAGGAAGTTCATTACCAATTGCATAGCAAAAAAGTGATTCGTGAGAAAGTAACAACGAAAGGACGTATTGATTTATGGGTTGAAACATCTGATTTTATTATTGTGATCGAGAATAAAATTAAACATCATACCGATAGCAATCCATTTGATGACTATATTTCTCATGCAACTAAAAATAATACAGAGGGCAAAGAGTTAATCTTTATACTCCTTGCCATAGACCAACCAACCCCGATACCCAATGGCTTTACATTCGTCAGTCATTTCGATTTATCTAAAAAAATCTTAAATCACCTTGGTTACAAGACGTTACAAGCAAATCAATACTACTTAACCTATCTGATTGACTATATTTCAGCAATCGAGAAACTAAACCCCAATTCGGAGTATGGAAAAATGCAAATGGACATCGTTAATTTTTATCGTAATAATCGCGATATCTTAGAAAAAATTGAAAGTGAGGAAAATAAAGAATCCGTATATCAATACTATGAACAACAGCTTCTAGAAATTAATGACGAACTAAAAGAGCGAGGGCTTATTTTATTTGAAGATGATGTAGGATTTTCAAGAAACTATAATACTATTTCATGTATTGGTAGTAGCTTAAATTCACTAAGTTTTGAAATAACATATTTAAATATGCAGCTGGAATTTGAAATTTTCAAGAGTACTGAGTGCACAAATCTATGGTTACGTCGGTTTACAGGCTCAAGAATGAAAAAATCAGATTCTATCTCATTGCAAGAATCATTAACACAAGAAAAAATTCACTTTATAGAACAAAACGATCATTATGATATCCAGTTATTAGGAGAGGGTGAAGCCATTTCTACAAAAGAGTTTGCGATTAAAGCAGCCCCTATTATCCGTAAAATTTTAGAAATTCATAATATCCAAACAATTGCTGCCTAGTTAATCAAATAGGTCAGTTAACTAAAACTGACCTATTCTTTTTATAAATACATCGGCTCATTATCATTCAATGCAATTAAACCGCGAATCGCGCGATAAACACTCCACACCCATGCAGCAAAAATCACCGCAATACAAAATAAGGTGGCTGTAACACCCACACCGACGAAAGCATTGACGTTATCACCCGTAAAAAATAATAAAAAGAACGGAACAAAAGCGACAATATTCCAAATTAAAAACCACCAGAAAGTACGAATTTGCCAGTCAAAATGGCTTTCAAAAATAGAGCCTTTTACGTCATTTCTTTTAACGTAATTAATAATGAGTGCAACGATGGCGAGTAAACCCACCGTAAAAATAGCAATAATATAAAGAATGTATAACACCAAAGTTAAGGTTCGATTTGGATCTTGATCAATTGACGCATTCATTTTTTATTTACTCCAAAAGCATCTTTAATAAAATACATTGAGTGGTGAAATCAACCAAGCAATCAACAAGATATGGAACACAATGCTACAAAAATAAATTTTACGGAACGGCTGCTTTTGCGTTTTATGTCGTAATTTTTGTTGTGCTAACCAACCTGCACACCAGCCACCTAAACTATCGACGATGTGTAAAGTCTGTTCTGGAACACGGCGATTACCAAGTTGCGCGGCTTCTTTATCCATCGCATAGAGCCAATAACTCAACACATTCATCAAGCCAACGAATAATAACGTATAGGGTGGCAGCAACTTACTAAAACTCGCAATCGCCATAAAAATAATATAAATCACAATTCCAATCTGCATAGCAGACCAAGGTTTTACAGTACGTGCTTTGGTCGGTTGTGCACGATGCTCAATCACTTGAGATGCTTTTAAATAGATTGCTTGTTGAGCACGGTAACGACCGCGTTCATCTAAAATCACCCGATATTCCAAGGCACAACCCACAATTGGACGTGGGCCTGTACGGGCAAAGTCTTTAATATGGATAAAAACACGTTCCTTATACATATCATTCGGTTGGATAAAACCATAACCTTTGTCATCGAACCATTCGACTAAACGACCTTGATCTCGCATCTGTATTTCCTAAACCTTTATTCGTTGTAAACGGTCTTGCAGCATCATGCGCATCTCAAGTGGATCTTTCTGCAAAATGTCTTGCCCTGTTCGCTCTTGCGCTGCATTTTTTTGAGCGACTTGTAAGCGCATTGTCCAAAAGCGGCAAGCCGCCATCGCAAGATAAATATCCAAACAGGCAAATTCATCTTGGGTCATCTGACGAACGCTGTGATAAGCCGCCAAATATGCCTCAACTTTGGCCTGATCAAGCTCAACTTGCGGATCGACGGTACAAAAATCGTTAATACTAATCGCAAGATCAAACAGCCAGTCATCTTGATTGAGTTCATAAAAATCTAAAATGCCTTTTAAATTATCGCCCTCGAACAGCGTATTGTCTCTAAATAAATCTGAATGAATCCAACCCATTGGGCGGTTAGGATATTGTCGCGTCAAGTCGCAAAATTGTTGAAATACTTGAGACAATAAAGCCTGATCTTCCGCATTCACTTGCGGTTTAAGTTGTTTCGCCACATCTGACCAATAAGCATGATTACGATGAACATCACGTTCCAACGGAAAATGCTGTAACGCCAAATGCAATTTTGCCTGTGCGTGAGCAATCGCTTGGACTTGTTCTAGTGTGGTGATCTCAGGATGTTTCCCCATTAATCGTGGCGCAATTTGTGCAGGTTTGTTGGCAATAAAATGAATGGCGTTGCCCTGATGTTTCAACGGCACTGCCACAGGTATACCTGCTTGACCCAAACAATCGAGTACGGGTACGAGCTCACCTGCACCCTCTGCATCTAATTCTTCAAAAATGGTTAACACATATTGTTGTTGTGATTGATCGACCAAAAAATAATTGGTGTTTTGGATACCGCCTTGAATTGGAATCAGATCAATAATCACCAAACCATAAGGCTCGGCAAAGGCTTGAACTTGCTCTAAACTCAACGGCGTATAAACCGACATGGAAAACCTGCAAAACTATGCTGTGATTTTGCTAGAATACCTGTTCCCTGCATGAAGGTGTAGCACCTGCGTCGGTCACCTTTATCTCTTGGCGATTTTTTGGAAAAAATTATGCTCGCAAAACGTATTATCCCTTGCCTAGATGTTGAAAATGGTCGAGTCGTAAAAGGTGTTCAATTCCTTGATATTCGTGATGCAGGCGATCCTGTTGAAGTGGCACGTCGTTATAACGAACAAGGTGCCGATGAAATTACCTTTTTAGATATTACGGCGACCCATCATGGACGAGATACCACCTATCGTACGGTTGAGCGTATGGCTGAAAGCGTATTTGTTCCCTTAACGGTCGGTGGTGGTGTGCGTAAAGTGGAAGATATTCGTTTATTGCTCAATGCAGGCGCGGATAAAGTCAGTATCAATTCAGCAGCCGTGTTTAATCCTGAATTTGTGCAAGAAGCATCGCAACGCTTTGGTGCACAATGTATTGTTGCCGCAATTGATGCGAAAAAAACAGGTGAGAATAAGTGGGAAATCTTTACCCACGGTGGTCGCAAACCCACTGGAATTGATGCGATTGAATGGGCCATCAAAATGGCAGATTTTGGCGCAGGCGAATTATTGGTGACCAGTATGGATGCCGATGGTACCAAAGCAGGTTATGACCTTGCGTTAATGCGTCAAATTAATGATCGAGTCAGCATTCCAACCATTGCATCAGGTGGTGTAGGAAATTTACAACATTTGGCAGATGGTATTTTAAAAGGCGGTGCCGATGCGGTGCTGGCTGCATCAATTTTCCATTTTGGTCAGCATACCATTCCCGAAGCGAAACGATATTTGGCTGAACAAGGCATTGAGATGCGCTTATAAGATTCGCATGTGTCATAAAAACCTCTCCCATGATTCATTGGAGAGGTTTTTTATTTGCCAAATTTTAGACAAAAAAATACCTTGCTGAGCAAGGTATATAAGACTACGTTTATTCAACGCAAAAGTTTGGAGAATTACAGCCTAGATTCAATAATCTAAAGTAACAAAATGCTCAAATTAAGATAGCGATAAAATAAACAGAAAGATTGACATTAAAAACACATTTTATTGACCATTCACAACAAAAAATTAATGCGTCTCAACGTGAATTGTCAAAATAACGCTTTCGATATCAATAACCGTCAAAACTTATGCAACCGCTTCTTTCTCTTCAGTCTCAGCTTGCGCAACCAATTTTGGTTTTTGCTCAACCCATTTAGCAGGAAATACCGATTCAATCGCTTGCGTTAATGCTTTCGATAGCGGCGCTGGCAACGGTAAACCTAAAGGATTGGCTTCTTTCAAATCTGCTGAAGAGACCACACGTGTTCCCATAATGTAATCAAACCACGGACGAGTTACGCCCCAGTTCGCATCTTGGTTCGAGTTCATATGATGATCGTAGTGCCAAGGAATACGTTTTTTCGACCATTCAGGCTCTAAATGAGCACGGCGATGCACATAGTAATAGTTGCCTGCACTATAGGCTGCTGCCAATGCCATACCTTTGGAAAATGGGTAAAAAGCTGCACCAGAAACAACAGCTACGACGCTCAATGCCACAATCTCATTACGCGTACGCCAGTTTCCAACACCTTCGACATAACAATCGTCAAAAAATTCTTGCTTACGCACTTCACGGTGATGCGCCCAATGCGATTCCATTTGCTTCGGCGTAGGACTAAAGCGAGGCTTACCTTTGCGATGTACACCGTGTAATAAATATTTATGCGCAAACCATTCAAAACCGTTAGCAAGCACTAAGCCTGCAACAAAGCCCTTAATCATGGAATTCTCCTTAATATTCACTTATTTTAATTGAGCATATAAATTTTTCTAGGCGAAGTATTGACTATACGATATATTTGTATTGACAAAATACGACAAAATGAGGAGTCAACGGAATGCCTCTACTCAAAAATTATACTGGCTCAGTACACGGTGGGCTAGGTCAATTATTAAAAGACTATTGCATAGCAATAGGTTTGGATGTCTCAGAACAATTACAACAAATTCAAAATCTCGAACGTTTTGATTATGTCATTTGGCGTGAATTACTCGAAGATTTACATCGGCAGGTTCCGCATACTGGTCTCGGTTTAGAAATTGCCGAATTCGTGCAACCGAAGCATTTAGGAATTATTGCTTATTTAGCCTTATCCTGTGAGAGTTTCGGTGAAGCTTTAGCGCGGTATCATGATTTTCATCGTTTAATTTACGATGGCAGCGCATTAATTGTTGAATTAAATCCGCCGTATGCATCTATTCGGTGGGAAGCAGCTGAACCACACCCGACCCAACTCACCGATGAAATTGCGATTGCGCTCATGGTGCAATTCCTAAAACTCTTTATGTCAGGCGAAAGTATTAATTTACACGAAGTACATTTTGTAAATCCTGCACCCAAGAACGTGGGGGTTTACGAACAGTATTTCCGTTGCCGTGTACGTTTTGATCAACCTAAAACTCAATTACTGCTTCCCATGAGTGAAGCGATGAAACCACTTAAATCAGGCGATCATATTTTACAGCAACTGTTAATTCAGCAAGCGCAAGCCTTACTGGGTCAGCTTCCTAACTCCACGCAATTGGATCAACGGCTACAACATGCGATTTTGACAGGATTACAGAAAAATCATTATCACATCGAATTCATTGCAGAAAAACTGGGTTTACCTGTTCGTCAATTACAACGTCATCTGCAACAACAAGGCACTACGTTCCAAGAACGGGTTCAACAAGTACGCTTTATGTTAGCCACTGAATATTTAAAAGATCCGCATCTTAATTTGCAAGAAATTGCTTTGTTGTTATGTTACTCCGAGCAAAGCGCATTTCAACGTGCCTTTAAACTTTGGACGGGACTCACGCCGCAACAATGGCGCAACAACAACACTACTTACAATACTTAATAAAATATCGCTGTAAATCACGGATTCACAACTGATCGTTTTATAAACAATCTTTATAAAAATCGTATAACGCTGCAAATGACTTTTTGTCTTTCGCAGTGTTTCAATCCGGCCATAATAAATGTTCGGATGCTTAATATAACTTTCTTATAATTAAATAATATGGTGATAATAATGAACAAATATATAGCAGAATTTCTAGGAACTTTTTGGCTAGTTTTCGGTGGTTGTGGTAGTGCTGTACTGGCAGCAGCTTACCCTGAACTGGGAATTGGATTTGCAGGTGTTGCCTTAGCCTTTGGTCTCACTGTTTTGACTGGTGCTTACGCATTTGGTCATATCTCAGGGGCGCATTTTAATCCAGCCGTGAGTGTAGGCTTATGGGTCGGTGGTCGCTTTGAGGCAAAAGATTTACCCGCCTATATTATTGCGCAACTGATTGGTGCAACCTTCGCTGCGTTTGTCCTCTATTTGATTGTTCAAGGTCAAGCGGGTTTCACGGGTACAGCAGGTTTCGCCAGCAATGGTTATGGTGATTTATCGCCCAATCATTTTTCATTAGGTTCAGCATTTTTAATCGAAGTCGTGCTCACCGCATTTTTCCTGATTGTCATTTTAGGTGCGACTGATCGCCGTGCGCCAGCAGGTTTCGCGCCCATTGCCATTGGTTTAGCGTTGACCTTAATTCATTTAATTAGCATTCCCGTGACCAATACTTCAGTCAATCCTGCACGTAGTACAGGGGTGGCTTTCTTTGCTGAAACGGCGGCACTCAGTCAACTCTGGTTATTTTGGGTCGCACCAATTTTAGGCGCGGTGATTGGTGCACTTATTTATAAGTTTGTTGGCAACGAAGATAAATAAGGAAACCGTTCATTTAGAATTGTCTTGTAATACCGCAAATAAGTGAGAAATTGATACAAAAACAACGGTATTCAAGGCAATTTTATTCGAGGAATGGATTTTCTATTTCATTTTCAGCTTTGCGCTGAATTTTTTCAGGAAGATGTTCCATTTCTAATGCCGCAACTACTTCATTCATAAATGCTTGTAGAGATTTCGCAGTTGCTAAACCTGTCTGATCTTTACTGATTTGTAGATTGCCATAAATGTTGATGCAATCAAGCTGATTTTCTAAAGTTAGATCGTCGATACTCGCCGATTCCGTGCCATTTTCAAACGGTTTAAACATGTCTATTCTCCTCGTTGTATCACCTTGCCAACGCTATTTCCTATTTCAATAATTGTAAAAAATAATGCACCAAGGCATTCACCAATTGCTGAATCAAAGCTTCTTTAGTCGCTTCATCTATCTGTGGGAATTTACTTTCCATCGTTTCCGTTGGTTGGGCAATAAATTGTTGTTGCTGCGCTTGAATCTGTTCCGTGGTTGCATCTTCCGCACACTGACTTTTACCGTCCCAATGCGAATAAGCAATTTCACGATTGGCTTTTACTTGGGGTGCAGACAAAGGCAAGTCGTAAATATTGCGTTTCTGTTGTTCAGGCAATTGTGGAAACAAATTCATGCCTAGTCTTTCTTCTAATTCACAAACGCTCAGCACCTGAACTTGTTGTGAATCATTGTTTGGGGCGTAATATGCGCCAATCACCCCCTGTTTAGGTAAGTAAATGGCTTTGTAAATTGCAGTGGGAACAAATACGCCCTGACCAATCGTTTGCAGTCTTTTCCCTTCAAATACAGGCCCCGTAATGACATAGACATCATTTTTCTGTTTACGGACGATCTCGCGAATCGCTTCTTCAATTTTGCGCCATGCTTCCTGATTATTTTTTGGCGATTGCGGCACAATATTAATTAAGGAAAAGCTATCGAATTGTGCGGTGCTATTGGTCATATCACCGCTTGGTGCCATGTGGCCACGGTCATAACCTGAAGCGCGATAATCCGTTAATAATGCACGATGATCCGCTTGTACACGCATCTCTTCATGGAAATTATCTTCACGCTTAATGTGGCTGCTAAAACGTTCAGGCGTGAGATATTCTGCTGACCAAAGCGGCGTTTTAGATACGCCCGAATACATGACATTAAAACCATTTAGACAAAATGCGTAACTATTTTTTTTCAGACTTTCTTTATTGAGTAAAGGTGGGACATCACGGTAAAACGGCGTTAAACAAGCACCATCACCACTAGAAAATGGTAGCATTTGAGACAATTGATCATTAGCGAATGTAAGCGTAGTACTTGCCGTTAGCACTACCATGAACAATATTTTGCGAATATTTTGTACCACTAAAAATAGATGTAATTTTCTTTTAACAACGGTGTTCTTGGTCATAACCACATCAAAATCAATATGAACGCGCAGCATAACAATTCAGAGATACCCTGTATATTTCATTATGATAAAGCGCGACACATTATGTCGCAAAACTGTTTAATTAAACATCACACTCAAATAAAGTGTATAAAAAATGGCACTCGAAAGTGCCATTCTTACCGTAGTCTATCTGCTAAATTTCAATTTGACTGCCTAATTCCACCACACGATTGGTTGGAATTTGATAGAAATCACTGACTGGACTGGTATTGCGTTGCATCGAAATAAATAATTTCTCACGCCATGGCGACATACCGTCACCCACCGTATGTACGATTCGATCACGTGAAATAAAGAAGCTGATTTGCATCATATCAAATTCAAATTCTAGCTCTTGATACGCCAATTCCAACGCCATTGGAATATTCGGTTCATCTTTAAAACCGTAGTAAATTTTAATACGATAAAAATGCTCAGATAATTTTTCAACACCAATGCGTTCTTCCTGCGGCACAAAAGGGACATCTTCAATCACCACAGTCACTAAAATATTGCGTTCATGCAGCACTTTATTGTGCTTGATATTATGCAACATCGCGTGAGGGACAACATTCGGCGTACCTGTTAAAAATACCGCCTCTCCTGGCACACGATGCACGTTATCGCCAAGACTTTTCACAAAAAGATCAAGCGATAAGGTGTCTTGTTCCAACTTCGCAAAAGTCAATTCACGACCGCGTTTCCACGTCATTAAAATCATGACTGCAACCGCACCAATCAGCAACGGCACCCAACCACCCGAGAACATTTTTAATGATGCTGCCGCCACCAATACCGATTCTAAAACAAAGAATGGAATAATCAGCAGCAGGACTTTTGGCAAACTCCATTTCCATGCGTAGAAGATGAAAATCGCAACCAAAATCGTGTCACACAACATAGTTAAGGTCACAGCCAAACCGTAAGCACTTGCCAAATTTGAACTGGTTTTGAAGATCAAAATTAAGATCACAATTGCGATGAGCAATAGCCAATTCAAGAAAGGGACATAAATCTGCCCAGCTTCCGAATCCGATGTATGCTTAATACTTAACCGTGGCAAATAGCCCAATTGAATCGCTTGGCGTGCCAATGAAAACACCCCAGAAATGACCGCCTGTGATGCAATGACGGCTGCCATGGTCGCCAAGATAATCATCGGATACAGGCCCCAACTTGGCACCAATAAATAAAATGGGTTTTCTATTGCGCTCGGATTACGCAGCAATAATGCACCCTGCCCCGCATAGTTCAGAACAAGGCAAGGTAACACCACCGTAAACCATCCAAAGCGAATCGGCCGCGGCCCAAAATGCCCCATA
Organism: Acinetobacter sp.; assembly: GCA_036660195.1. GTDB lineage: Bacteria > Pseudomonadota > Gammaproteobacteria > Pseudomonadales > Moraxellaceae > Acinetobacter. The sequence goes on along the minus strand of JAVXBC010000058.1, from coordinate 885 downwards.
TCGGCATACAGTGCTTCACCGCCTGTGACCGTCAACACCACAGCACCCATGATAAAAAAGGACTGTAAAGGATGCGTGAAAATAAACTGAATTGCCCAGTGTGGACTGACCATTCCCAACACAATCGGAGTTTGAACTACGCTAGCAATGCCTAATATCCCCAATGACAAAAACCAGAGCAAAGTAATCGGGCCAAAAAACTTACCGACAAAAGCCGTACCGTGTTTTTGCATTAAAAACAAGGTGATGACAATCACAATGGCAATGGGTTCGATATAAGGATCAAGTACATTGGTGGCGATGGATAAACCCTCAACAGCAGAAAGTACTGAAATTGCAGGGGTAATAATGCCATCGCCGAAGAATAATGAGGCACCAATAAAACCAATTGCAATTAGATAGATTTTTTTGCTGTCGGATATTTTAGCTTTGCGCAGATTCAACGCCAACAAAGCCATGATGCCGCCTTCGCCATTATTATCGGCACGCATCACAATCGCGATGTATTTAATACTGATAATCAGCATTAAACACCAAAAGATGATAGATAAGAGTCCAAGTACATTTGCGGTTTGAATGCCTAAACCATGTGCTGCATGAAAGGATTCTTTGAGTGCATAGAGCGGGCTGGTTCCAATGTCGCCGAACACAACCCCTAAGGCTGCCAATGCTGTGGCAGGTAAGGCTGCTTTTTTTGCAGTACTTTGCATATATTGTCTTCAATATAGAACGTTATATGGCTCAATCTTATCATTAGCCTAAAAATTTTTCTGCAAATCTGTTCGACTATAACTTGGCAGCCTAATGTTTTTTGGTTACTATCGCACACCTTGGTGAAGTGTCCGAGTGGCTGAAGGAGCACGCCTGGAAAGTGTGTAAACGTTT
>JAVXBC010000057.1:0-15905 GCA_036660195.1 Acinetobacter sp. | reverse complement strand
CGTGGAATCAAATACATCACTCGATTCATACACATGGTTGGCAGCCAATTTTCAGGCGTTTTAAATAACAACATCTGACCTTGTACAGGATGCACAGGTATCTTTCGCAGCAATTGCCCTGCCCATTGCTGACTCCAAGCTCCCGAGCATAACACCACATGATCTGCAAAAAATTGCTGACCATTTAAAGTTTCTATCCCCTGAACTTTTTGATTTTGGATGATGAGTTTTTCTATCGGGCAATTTTCAAAAAAATTCACCAATGGATGCTGTTTTAAATAAATAATCAGGGATTGTAATAGTCTCGGATTACGAATATTAGAAAGCTGTGGAAAATAAATGGCTTGCTTAAATTGAGTGGAAAGATGAGGGTTCACCATTTCCAACTCTGCCCGGTTTAACAGTTCACAGGTCTGCATTGGTTCATGATGTTGAATGGCATAATTCAGTCCACTTTGAAAATCTTGCTCATCAAAAATCAACATCCCACTTTCATGAATTTGAAAATCGACACCTGTGATTGGCGCAAGTTTTTCATTCCATGTCTGATAAAGTGCTTTGCCATATTGTGCTAACTGATTCACTTCAGGCGCGTATCGCCACGGATACATGGGCGACAAAATGCCACCACCTGCCCACGATGCGGCTTGACCTGCCTGTTGCTGATCAAAAATCGTGACTTCACAGCCTTGTTCCGCAAACTCAAGCGCAGTCATTAATCCAATAATGCCTGCACCAACCACTGCAATATGCATAAAAAGCTAAACCATTTAATCAATGTTCCTCTTTTAAAAAGAGGTATCGGGAGATAAGAAGATTTTATTTCATCTCTTTAATTTTTTGCGCTGCGACATCGGCAAAATACGTCCAAATACCGTCTGCACCCGCACGACGGCAGCTCATCAATGATTCTAAAATCACACTGTCCGAAAGCCAGCCATTTTGAATGGCAGCCGAAAGCATGGCGTATTCACCACTGACCTGATAGACAAATGTTGGCACGCCAAAAGTATTTTTAACTTCACGAACAATATCTAAATAAGGCATACCCGGTTTGACGATCACCATATCTGCACCTTCTTGAATATCGAGTGCAATTTCATGCAAGGCTTCGGCACGGTTACCTATATCCATTTGGTAATTGTATTTATTGCCGCCTTTTAGATTACTGGCTGAACCGACAGCATCGCGGAATGGCCCATAAAAACTAGAGGCGTATTTGGCGGAATACGCCATGATATTGGTATAAATAAAACCGTTTTGCTCGAGCGCCTGACGAATCGCGCCAATACGACCATCCATCATATCACTTGGAGCAACCACATCCGCCCCTGCTGCTGCATGACTTAACGCTTGTTTGATTAAACACTCGATGGTTTCATCATTGAGTACATAACCTGTTTCATCAATAATCCCGTCTTGACCATGGGTAGTATATGGATCAAGTGCCCCATCGGTAATCAATACCATTTCTGGCAATTCTTTTTTCAGTAAACGACACGTGCTTTGCACCAAACCATCTTCGCGCCAAGCCGCTTCAGCCGTTAAACTTTTGTCACTTTGAGGCGTGACTGGAAATAAGGCTAATTTAGAAACACCCAACTCGAGCAAACTTTCCGCTTTTTTAAGCAATAAATCGGCGGATAATCGTTGTACATTCGGCATACTTGGAATGTCTTGGCGTTGCTGTTTGCCATCCAACAAAAATACGGGGTAAATAAGATGCTGAGCGCCCAATTGTGTCTCGCTCACCATTTGCCGTAACTGATCATTTTTACGGATACGACGCATTCTCGTCGCAGGAAACGCAGGACGATTGAACGTATAAGTCATCACAAGTCTCAAAAATTCAATTATTATATTGCTCTATTCTACGCTTTAGTTGTTCTAGAACCAAAAGTATCTCCCTCAAAATTTGCATATAGAGTAATCAAATGCTTAATAGTCAACAGCAACAATGGACCGCCAACCTAAATCCAGAACATCAACATGATGCTCAACTGGTTTTCGAGCATCTGTGTGTTGCTTTTAATATGTCGCCTTTTTTTCAGCATAATAATATGAGTATGCGTGTTAATGGTGATCAAATTGAAGGCTATATCGAAATGCAGCCGCATTTGATTGGCAATGTGGAATATCAGATTTTACATGGTGGTGTTGCGGCAACGATTTTAGACACCATGGGCGGTGCGATGGCGATGAGTGAGCTATACAAGCGCGGCAAACCTGAAGATTTTGAACTGACGATTAAGAAAATTGCACGCCTTGCGACGCTTGATATTCGAATTGATTATCTAAAACCCGGACGCGGTAAGCATTTTATTACACATGCCGAAGTATTACGCATGGGCTCAAAAAGTTGCGTGACTCGCATGAGTTTGGTCAATGATGAAAATGTGCAAATTGCCGTCGGTATTGCATCATATTCTTATTAAAAGCTAAGCGTTGCAAAGCAAAGTTACTTTTTTGAAAAAAGCGTCTATGACGCTTTTTTTATGTCCTGAACAAAAATATATTTTGAGAAATAGCCTAAAAATACAAGAAATGAACGGATCAGTTATTTTTTTATTCTCGTAATATGATTTTTTGTCGCTAATATGTTTTATGCGTTTTAATTCATCACCCAATCGTTTTTAAATTTAACATTCGGTTAATTTTAGGAAGCTACGCTGATGAGTGGACTCAAAACCAAACATGCTTCAAATCAATTTTTAGGAATAAGTCATGACTGACGCCCAAGAAAACCAACAAGCGATGCCTGACCAATCTGTATCAGATGAAGTAATGAAAACTAAGCGTAAAAAGTTTTTAACTTTATTTGCGGTAATTTTGATTATTGCAGCGATGTTGTACGCGATTTGGGCGATATTCTTCCATCATTCCGTAAGTACAGATAACGCTTACGTCGGAGCAGAAACAGCGCAAATCACCTCGATGGTGAGTGGACAAGTGGCGGAAGTCTTGGTTAAAGATACGCAACTGGTTAAAAAAGGTGATGTACTGGTACGAATAGATGATCGTGATGCCAAAATTCAATTGGCACAAGCCCAAGCAGAATTGGCAAAAGCGCAACGCCAATACAAACAAAGCCAAGCCAATAGCAGCTCTTTAAATTCCCAAGTTGTCGTGCGAAATGATGAAATTATGAGTGCACAGGCACAAGTGGCTAAAGCACAGGCGGAGCTTGATAAAGCCAATTTAGAGTTGAATCGAAGAACCATACTTTCAGCATCTGGCGCAATTTCAAAAGAAGAATTAAGTAAAGCTCAAAGTGCCGTTTCGACTGCAAAAGCAAATTTAGCTTTAGCTGATGCAACTTTCTCTCAAGCTCAGTCTAGCCGTAAAGCCGCTGAAAGTACCCTTGCGGCAAATGAAGCTTTGATTAAAGGTCTCAGTGATGCCTCAACCCCTGACGTATTAGTGGCAAAGGCACATGTAGATCAAGCCTTACTAGATTTAGAACGCACCGTGATTCGTGCACCTGTGGATGGTGTAGTGACACGACGTAATATTCAAATTGGGCAACGTGTTGCAGCGGGCAGCGTCACCATGTCGGTTGTACCGATTTCAAGTTTATATGTCGATGCAAACTTCAAAGAAAGTCAGTTGGCGAAAGTCAAAGCAGGTCAAAGCGTGACGCTACGTTCTGATTTGTATGGTGATGACATTGCCTATCACGGCATCGTGCAAGGTTTCTCAGGCGGAACAGGTGCAGCATTTGCCTTAATTCCTGCGCAAAATGCAACGGGTAACTGGATTAAAGTGGTACAACGTTTACCTGTACGCATCACGCTTGATCCAAAAGAATTGGCACAACATCCCCTGCGTGTCGGTCTGTCGATGCAAGTCGATATTGATTTAGCATCGAAGTAAATCCTATGAAAACGCCAAATCCTTTTGCTGAACTCAGCGGTGGGCGGTTAATTCTAGCCGCCTTTGTGATTGCTTTATCCAATTTTATGGTCGTGCTAGACACCACCATTGCCAATGTTTCTGTGCCACACATTACAGGCAACTTGGCCGTTTCAAGCTCACAAGGCACATGGGTCATTACCTCCTATGCTGTGGCAGAAGCAATATGTGTACCATTAACAGGATGGCTGGCAGGTCGTTTTGGAACTGTTCGAGTCTTCGTGTTTGGATTGATCGGTTTTACGATATTTTCGTTCTTATGTGGTTTAGCAACTTCATTGGAAACTTTAGTCTTTTTCCGAATTGGACAGGGACTATGTGGTGGGCCGTTAATGCCACTTAGCCAGACCTTGCTGATGCGAATTTTCCCACCCGAAAAGCATTCCCAAGCGATGGGTCTTTGGGCAATGACGACGGTTGTTGGGCCAATTTTAGGGCCGATACTCGGCGGTTTAATTAGTGATAATTTATCTTGGCACTGGATTTTCTTTATCAATATTCCAGTTGGGATTTTCTGTGTATTGGCTACACTTCGCTTATTAAAAGTGGCTGAAACAAAAACGGAAAAACTACGGATTGATGCAATCGGCTTAGGCTTGTTGGTGCTATGGATTGGTGCGCTACAGCTGATGCTCGACTTAGGGCATGAGCGGGACTGGTTTAATAGTAATAGCATCATCATCTTAGCTTTGACTGCTGTCGTTGGCTTTATTGTGTTTATGATTTGGGAACTGACCGAAAAGCATCCTGTGGTCAATCTCTATGTGTTCAGACATCGGGGTTTTGCTGTTTCAGTATTGGCACTGGCTTTTGGATTTGGCTCTTTCTTTGGCAGTATCGTACTCATTCCACAATGGTTACAGATAAATTTGGGTTATACCGCCACTTGGGCAGGCTATTTAACTGCCACGATGGGCTTTGGTAGCTTAACCATGTCGCCTATTGTGGCAAAACTCTCCACCAAATATGACCCGAGAGCCTTAGCAAGCTTTGGTTTGGCATTATTAGGCACCGTGACTTTGATGCGCGCGTTTTGGGTGACAGATGCCGACTTTATGGCACTGGCTTGGCCACAAATTTTGCAGGGCTTTGCCGTACCCTTCTTCTTTATTCCACTGTCGAATATTGCAATGGGTTCAGTGTTACCACAGGAAATGGCATCTGCTGCGGGTCTGATGAATTTCTTGAGAACAATGGCGGGGGCGATTGGTGCTTCGATTGCCGTCACTATTTGGGATGATCACACCAAATATGCACGTAGCGAAATGGTGAATAATTTACATCCACAAGAGGTACAAAATACGCTTTTGAATAGTGGCTTATCGTCGGATGCAAGTTTAGCCATGATTGCAAGCTTGGTGGATAAGGAAGCGATTACGATTTCTGCCAATCATGTATTTATGATTTTAGCCTTAGTGTTTGTATTTGCTAGTTTACTGATTTGGATGAGCCCGAAACCAAAAGGTGCTGTGGGTGGGCATGCGCCTCATTAGAATTTTTATGAACTTGAAATAACGAATTTTGTCAGCATATACAACACAAGCGTAATTTTTGTGTGTAATCGAGAAATTAACATTTCAATTTCGGTTGGCTATGCTATGATTGCGCTGTACTTTGGGGGTGTTTCTGGCTTCGACGCTGGTGATGAAACTCATAGATGCATGCCGAGAGCGCATTTTCTCTCGTAAATCAAATTTGCATTTTTTAGTCGCAAACGACGAATCATACGCTCTAGCTGCCTAAGGGCAGCTTGTCCGCCTCTCCGAATACTTGTGGTTAGAGAGTCCGACTGAAGCGCACGCACACAAGTCCGTATAAAGCCAAGCCTCGGGGCTTTGTACTAAACTTAGAGGATCGCGATTTGTACCCTGTTCGTCGGGTCACAAAGAGCTAAAACAATAGACGATATCTAAGCATGTAGTATTCTCGAGCGTAATGCTGGCGGACGCGGGTTCAACTCCCGCCACCTCCACCAAATATTTAAATTTGTATACTGACACATGATGGTATACAAGACAAAAAGGCTTGAACTGTAACGGTTTAAGCCTTTTTTCATGCCTATACATAACGGAAATGTTATATAGCATTGCCTAGCTTGTATCACTCCTTGTATCCCTGAATGTAAATTGAAACCGTAGGGATACAAGGGAGTGAAAAGATTAGATATAAAATGCCGACCATTTAGAGCAATTGGCAGATGACAAGGTTATTCAGTTTAAGAAAGCCTAATCTTTGATATGACACATAAAGAGGCTTTGGGTTGCAATAGGTTGCATATAGAAACATATAAAGCTATGATTAATTATTAATCGGAGATTCTGTTATGGCATATACAGCGATAAAAATTGATTCTGAAATCGTAGAATCGGCGAAAGTGTACGGCAATGCGGAAAGCCGCAGCGCAACAAAACAGGTGGAGTATTGGGCGAGAATTGGCAAGATTGCACAAGAAAACCCTGAACTCACATTTACTGATATATCTGACCTACTATTAAGTTTGGCACAAGCAAAAGCAGGAAATACTACGCCGTACCAGTTTGGATAAATAAATGAATATCCAACAGACCCCGCTATTTGCAAGAACTGTTAAAAAGCTAACCAAACAACAAAAACAACACCTCGATGATGCCATTAAAACAATATATGAAAACCCTTTGATTGGTGAAGCTAAAGTCGGCGACTTGGCAGGTGTATCTGTCTATAAATTTAAGATGGATAAACAACCTGTATTACTTGCTTATACCGTTGATGATATGACCGTTACTTTATATTTATTGAAACTAGGCAGTCATGAGAATTTCTATAGGGACTTGAAGCGGTGAATGTCACAGGTTATCAGTGAACTAAGCGTAAGTTTACGTTTTCCACACACATTTCTATTTTATTTAGAAATAGATTTTTCTACAGATAGATATGATGAAAATGGTTAGCTGTTAATATACACACCTATCTCACCCAAACATCTTCTTCGCCATTCTCTGCGCTTGCGCACCATAAAACCAATAAGTAATTAAATAAAGTGGAATCGCAATCATCAACCACATAGCCAACACGGTAAACAAAAATTGTGGTTGTTTTAAATACAATAAAAAGTTCTGCCAAATTTCAGGGTCTTTGCGAGCAAAAATAACCAAACCAATCACAAAGCCTAAAGCGTTATAGCTCCAAAAAATTAAACTCAAACCCAAAGCAAAGTATTTCTTTTCTTGAACTGTCGGCGCACGACGTTGCTGTTTTAAAAATTTAAACAACACCATAATCATCGCCACTAAATAAGGAATGGCTGTTAGCACACCGCTAATATTACTCGGAAGTAAGGCAGCCAGAACGCCCATCAATAAAGTTGCAACCAAACAAATCACAAAAAACCAAATAAAATATATACGCAATGAAATCATAAAGATAAACCTAGAAAGATGGATTCTCTGAAATCATTATAAAATCTTTTCACTTTTTTTCCATTTTTCTGTCAACCACAGCACAACATATGACGTTATATACAGTATAAGGTCGCAGCAACCGATGAAGCATTGCACGGCATCCGCAGTGTGTTCGGTGACCTTTCATTATGACTCTCCTCTTCTAAATTGGTTAAGTTAGCAGCCTAAACCTTATATGAAGATTTTGACCGACGATTCCTCATCACTCGAATCGTCGGTTTTATTTTTTTAAACCTAAGATTTTCAATCAATTATTCAAACAAAAAATAAGGACTCCAATATGAATGCTGTTATCTATTTTGAAATTCAATCTTCAAACCCGCAACGTGATGTGCAGTTTTATCAATCTATTTTTGGCTGGCATTTTGAAAAGGTCGAAGGTTTGCCCATCGAATATTATCGGATAGAAACCACAGGCATTTATGGTGGTTTACTGCAACGCCCTGTTGCCACACCACCAACAGGCTGCGGAACTAATGCCTTTACGTGTAGCATTGAAGTGGAAAATTTTGATGACACTGCAGCGAAAATTTTAAGTTTAGGCGGTATCGTGGCGATGGAAAAATTTGCAGTTCCAAACCGTTGTTGGCAAGGCTATTTTCTTGATTTAGACCATAATGTTTTTGGAATTTGTGAAATTGATGAGAATGCAAATGCCGAGTGATATACTAAAACTCCTTAAAATTTAAATAGTTAAATTCTAAAAATGAAATGTCCAAACTGCCAAGTTGACGTCGTGAATGAAAATATAAATATTCAAACAGATATAGGCAAATGCCAAGCGTGCAACCATCTATTCAGAATTTCAGAAAATTTTGATGCACCGACATTTCCGTTTGATATCAATCAACCTCCACGTGGCGCTTGGTATAAAAATAATATGCAAGAAATTAAACTTGGCGCGACACTCAGAAGCCCAATCGCATTCTTTCTAGTGCCCTTTATGTTGATTTGGTCGGGTGGTTCTTTGGGCGGCATTTATGGGACGCAAATCGCAAAGCAACAATTTAATCTGATCCAAAGTTTATTTGGCATTCCCTTTTTACTCGGAACGTTATTCTTTGGTTCAATTACGCTTTTATTGGTCTTTGGAAAAACTGAACTAACGCTTGATCGAGAAGGTGGACGTATTTTTACGGGCATTGGAATGTTAGGAAAATCTAAACATTTTAGCTGGAATGATGTCAGTCGCATTCGTGAAAACCGTATTGCCAATTCATCTAGAAAATCACAAGCTCAAATTATGATTGAGGCAAAGCAACCAATTAAATTTGGTTTAGGACTTTCTTCCGAACGACACCACTACTTATTTCACGCCTTAAAGAAAATACAATCACAATATAAACCTGAAAGAAGATAGACGTTAGTCTTCCATTATCTACACTAGATTTATGCTAAGTTAAGCTAAATATTTTTGAGTTACTTCATCTATGACCGTGCGTTTTTTTCATACCTCTGACTGGCATTTGGGACAGTTTTTTTACAACCATTCCCGCCAATACGAACATGAACAATTTTTGGCATGGTTACTTATACAAATCAAAGAAAAACAACCACATGCCTTATTGATTGCAGGCGATATTTTTGATGTGATCAATCCCAGTTCACACGCCCAAAAGCAACTGTATCAATTCCTTGCCGATGCACATGACCTTGCGCCACAGATGCAAACGCTGATGATTGCGGGCAATCACGATTCAGGTTATCGCATTGAACAAGTTGAGCCTTTATTGGCGAAATACAATGCCAAAACCGTCGGTGTGATACGTTGGAATGATGTTAAAAGTTTGGATTTAGATCGTTTAATTTTGCCGATTTATGATGAGCAAAAAAACGTTGTGGCTTGGTGCGTCGCACTGCCCTTTTTACGTTCCGCTGAAATTACAGGTTTTAACGAACACACCACCAATAGTCAAAATGCAATTGCCTATTTACATCAACAATTGATTGCAGAAGCCAAACGCCGAAAAACCGATGATCAAGCATTAATTTTAATGTCACATGCGCATATGCAAGGCGGCGAAACTTCAGACTCGGAACGCCCGATTATTATTGGTAATGAAGAAGCGCTGTCGACATCTTTATTTGATGACGCGATTGATTACGTAGCGCTAGGACATTTGCACAAACCGCAAAAAGTACAACATCCACATATTCGCTATAGTGGTTCACCGATTCCACTTTCATTTAGTGAAATCAACTATAAACATCAAGTGGTTGACATAACCATTGATAAATCAAAGGATGAAAATCACTTTGAATTTGAAGCGATTGCCATTCCTAGAAGTATTCAGCTGCATAAAATTAAAGGCGAACTAAATGAAGTGATGCAGAAGCTCAAAAGCCTGCCGTCTGAGATGATCGAGAATATTGATCATCGGGAATATGTGGACATTGAATATCACACATCAACACCACCACAACCCAATTTAAGACAACAATTTGAAGATGCTTTACCCAAAGATGCCTATCGTTTAGTGCGCATTTCAAGACAATATTTGAACAATGAAAATAGTATTGAATCTGAGCACCGTATTCAGCTTGAACCGCCAACACCTGAAAAATTGTTTCAACAAATTTGGCAGAAAAAAGGCTATCACGCTGATGATGAAGTCACTCAAGATTTTATGAGTTTGGTCGCGGAAGCGCAAAAGCAACTTGAAGATGACCAGACTGTTTAAGGATTTGCCGTGAAAATTTTATCAATTCGACTTAAAAATTTAGCGTCACTGGCAAATGAACACTTCATTGATTTTGAAACTGAACCTTTAGCCAATGCAGGTTTGATTGCCATTGTTGGGAAAACAGGCGCAGGTAAATCCACTATTTTAGATGCCATGTGTCTTGCGCTGTTTAATAAAATTCCACGTTTAAAAGACAGCGATGGAAAATTATTGGATATTGATGGTTCTGAACTGCTGACCAACTCGCCTTTAACCGTATTACGTCGTGGTACGGGACATGGTTTTGCCGAACTCTGTTTTGTGGCGCAAGATCAAAAGCATTATTTGGCACGTTGGGAAATTAAACGCGCTCGTGAAAATGCCAGTGGTAAACTACAAAATGTGCAACGCTCACTGAAATGCCTCACTGATGGCGTGGTCATTGCCGATAAAACCAAAGCAGTCGAAGCATCTATACAACAAATTACGCAACTTAGCTTTGAACAATTTACCCGTGCCGTGCTACTGGCACAATCGGAAGTCACCGCCTTTTTAAAAGCACGTGATAATGAACGTGGGGAATTATTGGAGTATCTGACTAACTCCAGTATTTTCGCCAAAATTGGACAATTGGCATTTGAGAAAACCAAAGAAGTAAGACTACAACGTGAGAAAATAGAAAGTGTTTTAGGACATATTGAACTGCTATCAGATGAAGCCATTGCAGAACTACAAAGCCAATTTCAAGCAGTACAAAAAAATTATCAACAGCTTGAAACCGAAAAATCTGAACTGAATAAACAACAACAATGGTTTGAGCAAAAATATAAATTCGACAGCGAAATTTTGCAAAAACAGCAGCATCACCAAACACAACTGAACGCACAACAGGCTTTGGCATCAAATCGTCTACTTTTGGCACAACTGGAAACTTTTGCCGAAATTCGTCCTGTGGTTTTTCAGCAACAGCAAACGCAAAAAAATCTGCAACAACTTGAACCTCAAATTCTGCATAAACAAAATCTATTTACGACTTTAACGACTCAATTTGAGCAAGATAAAAAGCATTATATTCAAGCAGAAACCGCATTACATGATCTGCAAAAATTTGAACAACAATATCAGACTGAATTATCTGCATTACGAAAATCTCTACAGGAACATGAATATCTTGCTGAAGAATATAAAAATACCAAAAGTCGACTAATCCATATCGAAACTCAGCAAAAACCATTATTGGAACAGCAACAAAAATTGGAGCATGAGATTCAGCAATTCACTGAACAACACAAACAATGCGCTGAACAACTACAGCACAGCAGCCAATTTTCCCCCTTAGATCAAGGACTGAATGCGCATATTCAGCAGCTCAAACAATTCATTCAACACTATCAAAAAGTTGAACAGAGTTTAGGAACCTCTCAACTCGCTCAGTCCAAACTTGAACAAGATCAAACTCAGTTAAATCATTTAATCACTCAGTTTGGAATAACCCAACAGATTGGGATTCAACTCGAACAAAAACAAAAATTACGAGAACAACATCAAACTCGCCTCAATCAGTTAGACGTTCTGCAACAAAAATTAACTGCTTATTTTGAACTAAAAGCTGAGCTAATCGAATTACAGAACAAAATCGACATGGCGCAACAACAATTTCAACAACTTGAACAAAACACCGAAAAAGCTGAAAGCGAGTTCCAATCAGCAAAAAATGAACGGGAAAAAGTACAACAAATTTTGCAACAGCAACGCTTATTACATGCTGAAAATATTGAACATTTAAGGGCAGAACTGAAACAAGGCGAAGCCTGTCTGGTTTGTGGCAGCACCGAACATCCCTATCATGATGATGAAAAGCAAATCTCTAAAGCTTTATTCATCTTACAGCAGCAGCAAGAACAACAAGCACTGCAACAGGAACAACACTGTTTTCAGTTGTGGCAAAGTACAAAACAACAATTTACTCAAATTCAGGCCGAACATACACAGCTGCAAGGCTCATTACACAATGCGAATGAAAAGTTAAAAACTCAAGATCAACAACTACAGCAGCAACTGAGCCAATGTAGCATGCAACTTGATTTGAATTTATCGCAAAGTGAAATCACGACAACGTTACAGCAAAACATCGCAGACACTACTCAAGCCAAACAACAGCTTGAAATGAATTTACAACAACTGAGTCAAGCTCACAAAGATCAGCTCAATTTAAATCAATCCATTCAAAGTACAGCGCATCAACTAGATACAGCTCAGCAATTACAACAACAAGTTCAGCATATTGTCGATTGCTTGCATCTAAATGAAAAACCGCTGTGGTTGCAACAACCACTTTTAGATTCACAGCAGCTATTGCCACGTTTACAACAGCGCGCGCATCAACTGGATCAACTCGAAAATTTAATCAAACAACAGGACAACACGAACCAACAGCTCAATTTATTAAAGTCAAATTTAGCCAATCTAACCATGCAGAATGCCGAATATAGTCAGCAACTCCAAGCCATTGCAGAGAAAGGCAAGCAAAATACCGAAGCGGCAAATCAACTACTGATCACCATGACAGGATCGACTGAACTCAAAGCGACTGAATGGTTAAATCAACACGACCAACAACGTCAGCAATTACAGAACCAATATCAGCAAATAAAACAGCATTTTGAACAAGCACGTCAACATTTTGAACAGCAAAAAAACGAACTTGTGCAGCTTCAAGCTCAACAACAGCAGCATCAAAAAGATGAAGCACACAGTCAAACAGAAATAACGGCGTGGCTTTCGCAACATATCGAATTTAACAAAAATCAGCTGATGGATTTACTTGCAATCACCTCTACGCAGGAGCAGCAGATTCGTGTAACACTACAAAATGCTGATCGCTTATGTAATGAGGCTTTGGCAACATTGAAAACCTTTCAAACGCAATTAAATGATCATTTGCAACAACAACCAACAACTGAGCATACCCAGCTCAATGAATTAATTCGTTTCAATCAAGAAGCCTTGCAACATCTGATCGAACAACGTGATCAATATAAAGTTAAACTCGAATTGCATCAGCAAAACCTGACCAAACAGCAACAGTTTGCTGAGCAAATCCAACAGATTCAGCTACAAGAACATCGCTGGAATAAAATTTCCAGTTTGATTGGTGATGCCAAAGGCAAAGATTTCCGTGATTTAGCTCAGCAGTACAATTTAGATATTTTGCTTGAATATGCCAATCAGCAGCTTGCGATGTTATCGCAGCGTTACACATTAAAGCGTTTGGATAATTCGCTCAGTCTTGCGATTGTCGATCATGATATGGATGGCGAAATCCGTTCAGTTGCCTCACTTTCGGGTGGTGAATCTTTTCTTACTGCCCTTGCGATTTCATTGGCGATTGCCAATATGGCTTCAGGTTCTATGAAAATTGAATCGCTGTTTATTGATGAGGGTTTTGGTACCTTAGATGCTTCGTCATTACACATGGTAATGAACGCATTGGATCAACTACAAAGCCAAGGGCGGAAAGTAGTCTTAATTTCACACATTCAAGACATGCATGAACGTATTCCAGTCCAAATTCAGGTGCAACCCATTGGCTCAGGTTCAAGTCGGATTGAAGTGGTTGGCTAGATTTAATCAACCACAACATTCATTCATAAAAGTAGATTGCCGCTAATTATTATCCGCAGGAAATGCTTTAGGTGGTGGTGCATATTTAGATGAATCGTTTATATCATCTTTAGAGTCAGGTGTTTCGAGTTGATAAATCACAGTTCCAATAATACCTGTATTTTGAATTGAGCCATTATTCGAGTTAGCAGCATACGCATCCTCTGGCTTACTAAAGGTAAAAGAAGCAACTGCGGAGTCGCTCTTACGGAAACCTTCTATCTTAAGTTCACTGTGAGGATGTAATACATAACCTGAATTAGTTCGTGAAGCGGTGCTACCATCTAGCACATCAATACCATCGACACTTACAACAACTTCGAACGTACTATCCGTGTGATTCTCATATTTTAGTTGATAACTCTGCCCATCTTGACCTGCAAGAAAATAGCTTTGACCCTCACGAAATAAAGGAAGCACAGCATCGACATCATCAACAATAGAGAAACTAATTTTCCCAGCTGCCAAAGAAATACTGTTCACCGTTTTACCTTGGTATTGCTTATTGGCATAACGGACTTGTGATTCAGCAATAGGCTGGTCAGATAGGCGTTTTATGTTCACCTCCGTGACATGTGAAGTGACTTCATCCCCCCATTTTGTACCCAGTTTTTCATCCGCACTCACTTGCGCATTTTGTTCTGTAGCTATTTCACTTTCTTTTTTACTGCATGCAGCTAAAAATAAACATAAAATAAAAGACATTAAAAAATAAAATTTCTTCATTTTTAAACTAACCCTAAATTCAGTTTTTATCATTTTGAGCAAATAATTTTTAATAGATTATATGCAGAATATGAACGATCAAAAATGCTATTCTAAATTAGGTTGTTTTTTTCAACAGCAATTAAACTTTATATTATTGTAATGACTTCCTATTTCTTAAATCAGAGAAGTTTTTATCTTTTTAGGGAATATTTGAATAATCCCTCTTTCCAAACAATGCCGTGCCAACTCGTACCATGGTTGAACCCGCAGCAATCGCCGCGCCTAAATCAGCCGACATGCCCATACTCAAGGTATCCCAATCCTGCGGTCGAGCATGTTGCACTCTCACTTGCTCGAATAAAGCTTTGGCATCTGCAAAAGCAGCATGATTCTCAGGTGCAGGAATCACCATTAACCCCCTTAAAGATAAATTCAGAAGTGAGCTAATCTCTCTCACCAATTCTTCTACTTCATGCGGTTGACAACCATCTTTAGAATCTTGCCCATCTATGTTCACTTGGATGCAAATATTGAGTGGTTTTAAATGACTTGGGCGTTGATTCGATAATCGTTCGGCAATAATCAAACGATCTACGCCATGAACCCAATCAAATTTTTGAGCCAAAGATTTTGTTTTATTCCGCTGCACATGACCAATAAAATGCCATTCGATGTCTAAATGTTTCAATTCGTCGATTTTAAGCAAGGCTTCTTGTAAATAATTTTCTCCAAAACGCTGCTGTCCCGCAGCATACATCTGCTCGATTCTACTGCTTGGATGCGTCTTGGAAACTGCTAATAATTTTACAGATGCTGGCTGTCGTTGAGCTTGCTGGCACAATTGCGCAATTTGATTTAGGACATCATCACGTGCTTGCTGAGATGGATTCATTGATACAGTTCTCATTTGTAAAATCTTTTTTTGCTTCAAAAGCTAGGAATGTATTGGTAACGGCGTAGGAAAGCCGTATATTATTCTACAGAATAATGAAAAAATTTAGTCATTTCGGGGAAATTATGGATATCACAGAATTACTTGCCTTTTCAGTTAAAAACGGTGCTTCGGACTTACACCTTTCAGCGGGTATGCCGCCTATGATTCGTGTAGATGGTGAAGTTCGTCGTATTAACTTACCTTCACTTGAACACAAAGATGTCCACCGATTGGTGTATGACATCATGAACGATAAACAACGTCGTGATTATGAAGAAGACTTAGAAACCGACTTTTCATTTGAAGTACCCAATATTGCCCGTTTCCGTGTCAACGCATTCAACCAAAACCGCGGTGCAGGTGCTGTATTTCGTACCATTCCATCTAGAGTCTTAACAATGGAAGACTTGGGTCTCGGCTCAATCTTTAAAGAAATTTGCGAATATCCACGTGGTATTGTTTTGGTTACAGGGCCAACGGGTTCAGGTAAATCAACCACGCTTGCAGCGATGATCGACTATATCAACGAAAACCGTTATGACCATATTTTAACCGTTGAAGATCCAATCGAATTTGTACACCAAT
>JAVXBC010000056.1:0-16091 GCA_036660195.1 Acinetobacter sp. | reverse complement strand
CTTCACCAACATAACCTGCTTCGGTTAGCGTTGTTGCATCTGCCATTGCAAAAGGCACATCCAAAAGACGAGCAAGGGTTTGCGCCAGTAAAGTTTTACCTGAACCTGTTGGCCCAATCAGCAAAATATTACTTTTCGCAATTTCGACATCTTGCGGCGCATGATGAGACTGCCCGACTTTTAAACGCTTATAGTGGTTATACACCGCTACAGATAAGGTTTTCTTAGCAACATCTTGCCCAATCACGTATTGATCGAGCGCAGCACGTATTTCTTGTGGTTTTGGTAAGGTTTTACTTGCCCAATCACCTGCTTCAACCTGCTCACTGGTTTGTACCAAGTCTAAGCAGACATCCACACATTCATTACAAATAAAGGCGTCCTCACCTGCAATGAGCTTTCCAACTTCAGATTGTGTTTTGCCACAAAATGAACAATTTTTTTGTCCTTGAGGATGTTCGGACATATTTATTCCACCACTTCAATCTTAGAAAATTAAGGACGCTTACTCAGCACTTGGTCAACTAAACCATATTCTTTGGCTGCTTGCGCGGTCATGAAGTTATCACGGTCTGTATCGCGTGCAACGGTTTCATAGTCTTGACCACTATGCTCTGCCATCAAGCGATTTAAACGCTCTTTGATAAATAGAATTTCACGCGCATGAATTTCAATATCAGATGCCTGACCACGGAAACCACCTAAAGGCTGATGAATCATTACTCGGGCATTTTCTAGGCAATAACGTTTACCCTTCGCGCCTGCATTGAGTAAAAATGCACCCATTGAAGCCGCTTGACCCATACAGTAAGTCACTACATCTGGTTTAATAAATTGCATGGTGTCATAGATTGCCATGCCAGCAGTTACTGAACCACCTGGTGAATTAATATAAAGATGAATATCTTTTTCTGGGTTTTCTGCTTCCAAAAACAACATTTGCGCCACAATTAAGTTTGCCATGTTGTCTTCAACTTCGCCCGTTAAAAAAATGACACGCTCACGCAATAAGCGCGAATAAATATCAAATGAACGCTCACCACGAGAGGATTGTTCAACGACAACGGGAACTAAAGCATTTTCTATGGTGGGAACATACATTGGTATTTATTCCTAAATTATTGTGGTCTGATCTATGCCCACAATATGAGGGATAATCAATTAAATTGCAAAAGGTTCACACTGAAGTGTCGTTTATTTATACAGACAGTCAAAATTTCATAACAAATATAAACGCTGATCGAAATGATAAAAAAAGGCGCATGATGCGCCTTTCTCTATATTCAATAAATTATCCGCGACGCGCTTGCTGTTCTTTCAACAATGCTTCGTAGCTAATTGCAACATCTTTTACTTTCGCAGCAGCTAAGATGTGATCAACAACTTGATCTTCTAATACGACTGCTTCAATTTGAGCGCGTTGTTGTTGATCATTTTTGAAGTATTCAACCACTTCTGTTGGATCTTCATAAGAGGATGCCATGTCATCGATATACTCATTTACACGTGCTTGATCAACTTCAAGTTTCGCATCAGCCAAAACTTTGCTTACTAATACGCCAAGTTTCACTGATTTTTCCGCTTGTTCTTTAAACAATTCATCTGGAAGCATGCTGCTGTCAAATGCGCCTGCACCTTGACCACCAAACTGTTGAGTGAATTGTTGAATCATTTGTTGACGTTGACGATCAATTTCTTGCGCAACCATTGAGCTTGGAACGTCAATTTCGTTTGCTGCAACAAGTGCATCAAAAGCCGCTTGTTTAACTTGAGTACGTAAACCGCCACGAACTTCACGTTCCATGTTCTTACGAACATCAGCTTTCAATTTGTCTAAACCTTCTTCTTCAGTCAAACCAAAGATTTTCAAGAATTCAGCATCAATTTCAGGAAGTTTTGCTTTTTCAACTTGCTTTACGGTGATTTTGAATTGTGCTGCTTTACCTGCAAGGTTTTCAGCTTGGTAGTCTTCAGGGAAAGTCACATCAATTACTTTCTCTTCGCCAGCTTTCATGCCAACAATACCATCTTCAAAACCAGGAATCATACGACCTGAACCCAATACAAGTTTAAAGTCTTCAGCAGTGCCGCCTTCAAACTTCTCACCATCCACCGTACCTTCAAAATCAAAGGTCACTTGCATGTCTTTTTTCGACATACCTTTGGTCACAGCCCAAGTTTGACGTTGCTTTTGCAAGTTTTCGATCATTACATCAACATCTGCATCGTTGATTTCAGATGCTTTACGCTCAACTTCCAAGTCAGCAAAAGATTTCACTTCTACTTCTGGATAAACTTCAACAGTTGCTTCAAAAACTAATGCATCTTCTTTGTTTTCAACTTTATCAATGTTTGGCATGCCCACTGCATTGATTTTTTCTTGTTGAATTGCTTCAAATACTGAGTCACGAATAATGTCATTCACAACTTCTTGATAAATGCCTGCACCGTATTCACGACGTACAACATTCAAAGGCACTTTACCTGGACGGAAGCCGTTGATCTTCACAGTTTTGGCAGTGCGTTGTAAGCGAGCTTCAAATTGCTCGTTAACGCGGCTCGTCGGTACAGAAACATTTAAACGACGGGCAACGCCCGAAACAGCTTCAGTCGTTACTTGCATGGCTTCCTCGATATATAAATTAAATAGTAGTGGCAATTTTAAAAGTCACACATTATATGACAACTTTTAAGATATACAAAACGAGAAGATAAAATTCACGGATATTTCGATAAAATCGTAATTTTAAATAAGTAAGTCATTATTTTCAAAATGACATGTTAAGTAGACTTAAACAAAGTTTGTAGATTTTTAACCTATAAATAACAATTAATTGTTTTTACCAATCTTTTTTATTGATGATTTTTCAACTTTCAATCACCAATATCAATTTAAAAATATATCATTAAAAATCATTTATTTAATTTAAATCAGCAACAAATAAGCAAAGAAAACATTGATAATGATAATAGTTATCATTATAGTTCGCACATATTGTTACATTGCTTAACAGTTTATTCACTTTTACTCCGTTTTGTAAAAGTTACGCAAGTCTGAAAGTTCTGTCATTCACCACTTCAATTTCGGGGATTCTCTCAATGGCAAAGATTAAAAGTCGTAAACATATTGGTACTACACCGTTAGTTGCTCTTGCTGCAAGCTTACCTTTGGCTGGTCACGCTGCTGCACCACAAGAAGAAAATGTAACGAAACTTCCGACGATTGAAGTGACTGCTGAACAAGCTTATAAAGCAAAAAAAGTAAGCTCTCCAAAATATACACAACCACTATTAGACACTACTCAAACTGTACAAGTGATCAAAAAAGAACTTTTACAAGATCAAGGTGCAGCATCTTTAGTTGAAGCATTGCGTAACACACCGGGTATCACACTACAAATGGGTGAAAACGGCAACACCAGCGCAGGCGATACCTTCCAAATGCGTGGTTTCTCTACCCAAACTTCTACTTATGTTGATGGTATTCGTGACTTAGGCGCAGTGAGCCGTGACGTGTTTAACCTTGAGCAAATCGAAGTTGTTAAAGGCCCATCGGGTGCTGAAGCAGGTCGTGGTTCGGCTTCTGGTTATATCAACCTTGTAACTAAACTGCCAAATGCTGAAGACAGCAACCAAGTTTCTTTACGCTATAACACTGCTGAAAATGCACGTGTAACTGCCGACATCAACCAATCAATTAACGATAGCGTCGCAATTCGTTTGAATGCGATGGGTCAAGACGGTGGCGTTGAAGGTCGTGATGTGGTTGAAAACAATGGTTGGGCAATTGCGCCTTCTATTGGGTTCGGTTTAGATTCTGACACTCGTTTATTCCTTTACTCACAACACGTTCGTCAAAATAACGTTCCAGATGGTGGTATTCCAACTGTTGGGATGAAGGGTTTTTACAACTCAGATGCACTTTTAAATGGTGCAAAACCAGTTGACCGTTCAAACTACTACGGCAACGTGAATGATTACGAAGATATTGAAGCTGACATGGTTTCAGCGAAAATCGAAAGCGATTTCAGCGACAAAGTTAAATTTACCAATACCACGCGTTACGGCAAAACTCAAATGAACCGTGCGATTACAGGTATTAATACTTTAAGCAGAAATGGCTCTACAAATCCAAATAACTGGACAGTTTCTCGCTCGCATCAAGGTGTAGACCAAGAAAATAAGATTCTTGCAAACACATCCGCTTTAAATGTGAATTTTAAGACTGGTGCTGTAGAACATGATCTTGTTGCTGGATTAGAATTCCTTCAAGAACAACAATACACGCGTACGTTAGCGACTCAAATGCCAGGCATTGCAACTAATACGCCAACACCTGCGAATTTATATAATCCAAATCACAACGACGTAATGCCTAAATTGGTATATACAGGAGCATATAGTGATGGAGAAACAAACACCGCAGCAGCTTACTTATTTGATACGATTAAATTATTAAACAATCGTTTGCAGTTTAATGGTGGTGTTCGTCTTGATTATTACCATACTAATTTTGATGGTCTTACCATTGCAACCAATTCGACTACGCTTGCAGTTACAGAAACGCCAGCTGATTTTAAAGCACATGACACATTGGTGAGCTGGAAATTAGGTAGCTTATTTAAACCAACTGAGAACAGCAGTGTTTATGCATCTTATGCAAAATCATTAACGCCTCCTGGAAGTGCGAACTTCAGTCTTTCAGAAACAGGTGCGAACAGTTCAACAGCTAAACCTCAAGAAACCAACCACTACGAAGTGGGTGCTAAGTGGGATGTGTTGAAGAACAAATTAGCGCTTAATGCTGCGGTTTATCGCACTGAAAATGAAAACCAGTTTACCCAAGACCCAATTACCAAAGAATCTATTCAAGAAGGTAAAACGCGTGTTGAAGGTGTTGAACTTGGTGTAGTGGGTCAAATTACTGATGCATGGAATATTTCTGCGGGCGTTGCTCACATGAAAACCAAGCAAAAAGAACAAATTAGCTTTAATACTGCTGGCGACAAAACAGTTACTGATTCAGTACGTTGGTCACCAGATTGGACAGCTTCTTTATGGACGACCTACGACATTGCTGGTTTCAAAGTGGGCTTAGGTGCACGTTATGTTGATGAGCAAAAACGTGTGATTACAGACAGCACTGCGCCTGCGAATATGCCAACTGTTCCATCTTATGTCGTATTTGATGCAATGGCAGGTTATAGCTTCAACAAAAGTGCTTCTTTAAACCTAAACGTTTATAACCTTGCAGACAAAGAATATATTGCTGCATTGAACAATGGTGGTGGTCGCTTTGTATTAGGTCAACCACGTTCAGCATCTTTGACGTTTAACTACAAGTTCTAAACTCATCCAATCAATCTTTTTAGATTGAACAGATGAATACAGCCTGTCAGAAAAGGTATACTTTTTCGACAGGCTGTTTTTTTTGGAAAACTCTTTATATGATGTTGCATATTCCCCAAGTGCTGAGCAAAGCACAAGTTCTTGAGCTACGCCAACAGATGCAATCTCCCTCTGCTTGGGTCGATGGTGCTAAAAGCGCAGGGATACAAGCACAGCAAATCAAAAATAATATGCAAATTGATGTGCAAAGTGAGCTTTACCAACAAATCAGCCAGCAAGTCTTAAATGCCTTACAACAAAATCTATTACTCCGTTCTGTCGCCCTACCACAACACATGTTAGCGCCGATGTTTAATTGCTATCAAAATCAAGGCAATTATGGCAATCATGTCGATAATGCCATTCAATATTCTGCCGCGCATGGCAAAAACATACGAACCGATGTATCACTGACGGTGTTCTTATCTGAACCTGATGAATATGAAGGCGGTGAGCTGATCATCGAAGACACCTACGGCAGTCACGAAGTTAAACTCGATGCAGGCGATGCCATTGTTTACCCTGCGACCAGTTTGCATCGGGTAGAACCCGTGACACAAGGAAGTCGCATCGCCGCTTTTACTTGGATTCAGAGTATGGTCAAAGACGACTGGCAACGCAGCATGTTATTTAATTTAGACATGACCATTTTAAAACTCAGACAACAACTTGGCGATTCAGAAGAAATCGTGCATCTCACCAGCCATTATCACAATCTGTTGCGACAATGGGGAAATCTATAATGTCTCAGCATCACCCCATACCGCCATTAAGTGCCATTCCTGCAACGTTGCAAACCGTTGCAGACTATGAACAACAAGCACAACAGCATTTAAGCGAAGCCGCTTGGCATTATTTACAAGGCGGGGCGATGCAGGAAATCAGCGTGCAGCAAAATCGCACACAATTCCAGAATATTCAGCTCGTACCACGTCATTTGAATGATTTTACCCACGGCAATACGCGAATCAATTTATTGGGGATGGACTATCCATATCCGATCTTTGTTGCGCCGATTGGTCATCAAGCGTTGTTTCATCCGCAAGCTGAATTGGCGACGGCGTTGGCTGCGGAAGTGATGCAAAGTAATTTCATCCTGAGCAATTTCAGCAATACAGATCTGACTCAACTTAACTCAGTAAACCCGTACAAATGGTTTCAGTTGTATTGGCAAGGTAATCGGGATCATGTGTTGGCGTTAATCCAAAGTGCAGAGCAGCAAAATTTTAAAGCGTTAGTGATCACGGTCGATGCACCACACTCAGGAATCCGAGATCGGGAACGCAAAGCCTTTTTCCAACTTCCACAAGACATGCCACATCCGCATGTAACCACTCAATCACAGACCAAACTTATGGATGAAAACGAACATCCGATTTTTCAAGGCTTGATGCAAATTGCCCCTAAATGGGATGACATTGCTTGGGTAATTAAAAATACTCGTTTGCCTGTGCTGTTAAAAGGTATTCTCCACCCTGCTGATGCACTAAAAGCCCTAGACTGTGGTGTAGCAGGTTTGATCGTGTCCAATCATGGTGGACGCATCCTCGATACCACCATTTCACCGCTGATTGCCTTACAAAAGATTCGAGCCGTTGTACCGCATAATTATCCACTGTTGCTCGATGGTGGCGTTCGTCGTGGAACCGATATTTTTAAAGCGATTGCCTTAGGCGCAAATGCCGTTTTGGTCGGTCGTCCCTACATTTATGGTTTGGCAACCGCTGGTGCTTTAGGCGCAGCGCATGTGATCAGAATTTTAAAAGAAGAGTTTGAAGTGACTATGGCGTTGATGGGAACTGCAACAGTTGACGAGATCAATCACGATTATATTTATCAACCTTAGCTATTATTTCGGAAAATATTTTCAATATTTTTCAATATAACGCAAAAATAGAAAAACATTTCTCGCCATTCCGCATTAAAATGTTCTACAGACCCAAAGCATTCAACTTAAATTTTTCCTTTAAATTGTGCTGAATAGCCCCCATATATACTGTAGTAGGTTGCGTTTGTGCTGTTTTGAAGCCGCCCCTACTACAAACAAGGAGTGAGCATGATGTTGGCAGACCCAAGTAAAAAATACCGCCGTATGTACCAGCGCGTGGATTTACCAGATCGTCAATGGCCGAATAATGAAATCAATCAAGCGCCGATTTGGATGAGTACTGACCTACGTGATGGTAATCAGGCGATTTTTGAGCCAATGACCATGGAACAGAAATTAAAAATGTTCCATATGTTAGTCAAAATTGGCTTTAAACATATTGAGATCGGCTTTCCATCTGCCTCACAAATTGACTTTGATTTTACGCGTAAATTAATTGAAGAAAATTTAATTCCTGATGATGTGTATATCGAAGTATTGGTGCAAGCACGTGATCATTTGATTGCACGTACTTTTGAATCTTTGGTCGATGCTAAACGTGCGATTGTGCATATCTATAACTCGAACTCGCCGACCTTCCGTCAAAAAGTATTGAATGTCGATGCTAACGGCGCAAAAGAACTTGCGATTAATGCTGCCACAAAAGTTAAAGAGCACGCTGCTCAATATCCGCAAACTGACTGGATTTTCCAGTACAGCCCTGAATGTTTCTCTGCAACCGAATTAGATGTTGCGAAAGACGTCTGTGATGCTGTGACTGAAATTTGGGAAGCGTCACCAAGTAAGAAAGTCATTTTAAACTTGCCTGCAACGGTTGAAGTGTCTACCCCAAATGTTTATGCCGATCAAATCGAGTGGATGCACCGCAATTTGGCACGTCGTGATGGCGTGATTATTTCCGTGCACTGTCACAACGACCGTGGCTGTGGTATCGCAGCATCTGAATTGGCGATTATGGCAGGCGCAGACCGTGTTGAAGGTTGTGTGTTTGGTAATGGTGAACGTACCGGTAATGTTGACGTCGCAGCCATTGCCTTGAATATGTACACCCAAGGCGTTGCGCCGAATTTGGATTTCTCAAACATCAATGAAGTGATTGCAACAGTTGAAGAATGTACGGGTTTACCTGTGCATCCACGTCATCCGTATGCAGGTGATTTAGTCTTTACCGCGTTCTCTGGTTCACACCAAGATGCGATTAAAAAAGGCTTTGAATTCCAGAAAAACGAAGAAATTTGGGACATGCCGTATTTACCAATCGACCCGAAAGATTTGGGTCGTGACTATGATGCGGTGATTCGTGTCAACAGTCAGTCAGGTAAAGGTGGTATTGCGTACTTGTTAGAGTCGAATTACAACGTGGCTTTACCGCGTCGTGTACAAATCGAATTTAGTCAAATCGTACAGCAACATGCCGATGAAAATGGTACCGAAATCAGCGCACAAGAAATTTGGAACTTATTCCAAAGCACTTATGTAGATGTGAAGAATCGTCATTATCAAATCAAACATTATCAATTGTCTGATATCAATGGCACACAAATCATTGAATTCGATCTTGAAATTGACGGCGAAATCCAACGCTTACGCGGCGAAGGTAACGGCCCAATCTCGGCGATGTTAAATGCCTTGCAGTTACCGATTGATGTCTTAAGCTACGAAGAACGCAGCATTAGCTCAGGTGCAAATGCCAAAGCACTTGCGTTGATCGAGCTTCAAGTGAAAGGCACAGGTAAGAGCGTGTTTGGTGCGGGGATTCATGACAACATCGTCACTTCATCTATCGACGCAATTATTGCCTGTACCAACCGCTTGATTGAACAAGGTGTATTGACCACCGAACAAGTGGTTGCTGCGGCAGTTTAAAATCTCCCCTAGCCCCTCTTTGCGAAAGAGGGGAACTTCTTTCTTTGAAAAAGGATACCTAACTTGGTATCCTTTTATTTATTTCCAAATCCTCCTAAATTCCCCTTTTACTAAGAGGGACTTTAAATATAAGGCGAATCATTCCTGTGTCGTTTCCATCGGATTCTGTGGGCGTAGTCGTACCACAAAAATATTCATTTGAAGCACCATTAGAGCTTGAATGTGGGCGTGTACTGCCCCGTTTCGATTTAATGGTGGAAACCTATGGAACGCTGAATGCTGATCATTCCAATGCGATTTTGATTTGTCATGCGCTTTCAGGACATCACCATGCGGCGGGCTATCATCATGCAGATGACAAAAAAGCAGGTTGGTGGAATGACTGTATCGGGCCAGGGAAAGCGATAGATACCAATCATTTTTTTGTGGTGTCTTTGAACAATATCGGTGGTTGTAATGGCTCAACTGGCCCAACGTCACCGAATCCTGAAAATGAAAATCGACCTTATGGCCCTGACTTTCCACTGGTGACGGTGCGCGATTGGGTCAAAACCCAAGCTATACTGTCGGATGTTTTAGGCATTGACACTTGGTTTGCAATTATTGGCGGTTCATTGGGCGGTATGCAGGCCTTACAATGGTCTTTGGACTATCCTGATCGTCTGCAAAAATGTGTGATTATTGCCAGCGCACCGAAACTTTCGGCACAAAATATTGCCTTTAATGAAGTAGCTCGTCAGTCAATTTTGTCTGACCCAGACTTTCATCATGGGCGTTATTTGGAAAATGATAGTTATCCAAAACGTGGGTTGATCTTGGCGCGCATGGTCGGTCATATCACCTATCTTTCCGAAGAAGCCATGAAACAGAAATTTGGGCGCGATTTAAAATCAGGCAAATTTATGTATGGTTTTGATGTCGAATTTCAGGTGGAAAGCTATTTGCGCTATCAAGGCGAACAATTTAGCCGTAATTTTGATGCAAATACTTACTTGATTATGACCAAGGCATTGGATTATTTTGACCCCTCTCGTGAATATGAGCATTCATTAACCCAAGCCATGCGTATACCGAAGTGCAAATTCTTGGTGATTTCATTTAGTACCGATTGGCGTTTTAGCCCAAGTCGTTCACAGGAAATCGTCGATGCTTTGCTCGATAATCATCAACCTGTCAGCTATTTAGATATTGATGCCGAACAAGGGCATGATTCGTTTTTGTTCCCAATTCCGTTGTATGTGAAAACATTACGTGCATTTTTAGGTGGAGAACCTCAGTTGCAATCGACCTCGCAGGAGACCCTCTAATGCGTATAGATCAACGTCTCGCTGAGAAATGGATTCATCCTAATTCGAGCGTACTCGACTTAGGTTGTGGCGATGGTGAACTGTTGGCGCATATGAGCAAACAGCATCAAATTCGTGCCTATGGCTTAGAAATTGACCAAGAAAAGATTGCAATTGCCATTAGTCGGGGGTTAAATATTATTCAGCAGGACTTAAACTTAGGTTTAAGCCGCTTTGCCGACCAGTCCTTTGACTCTGTGGTGATGGCACAAGCGTTGCAAGCGGTTGATGCACCTGATGTATTACTGCGTGATATGGTACGTGTAGGGAAAGAAGCGATTATTACCTTCCCAAATTTTGCCCACTGGAAAACGCGTTATTTCCTTGCATTAAAAGGGAAAATGCCTGTTTCGGACGCTTTACCGTATATGTGGTATAACACCCCAAATATTCATTTATGTACTTTCCGAGACTTTGAAGCCTTATGTGCTGAGAATCGGATTAAAATTATTAACCGACTTGCCGTAAATGGTGATCAACAAGGCAGTATTCTTAGCAAATACATGCCGAACCTATTTGGTGAAGTCGCAATTTATCGAGTGAGCGCACTATGAAAAAAACATTAATCAGCACGTTTTTACTAGGTGTGATGAATATATCGGCGCATGCAGACTACGTGGCGCAACCACAGTCTGTTGCTTCTCAAGCAGCACGCTATTCTGTCATGAGTATTGGCGAGTTACAAAATGCAGCCAAAGCGGGGCAAGCGGGGGCGCAATTTTACTTAGCTTCTCGTTATCAATACGGTAAAGACGTTGCTAAAGACGAGAAGCAGGCTTTTACGTTATTTAAAGCAGCTGCAGATCAGGGCTTATCTTCAGCGCAGTTGAATGTCGGTCGGATGTATGCCGATGGCATTGGTACGCATAAAGATGAAACTTTAGCGCGTAAATATTTCGAGAAAGCGGCAAGTAATGGCGATAACCGTGCCAGTTTTAATCTGGCAATGATGGAAGAGCAAAAGAAAAACTTTGTCGGGGCTTATCAGTGGTATGAGCTTTCGACTCGTGATGGCATGCTCGACACCAAAGTGATTAGTCTTTCTGAAGGTAAGAAAACAGCTTTGGCTGCTAACTTAACGCAAGATCAAATTCGTACTGCTCGTGACCGTGCGGATAAATGGATTCAAGCGCAGTAAAACCAGTTTATAATATTTTCAATGATATAAATCTGATTCAACATTTTCTAATCTGTTAAATAAAGTGTTGAATCGGTTTTATAATTTCTAGAATCAATATAATTAGTAGAATAAATATGAGCTTTTATACAGAATTACACATTAGATATACCCAATTCGATGAGATTGATATTTCAACTCAAAAGCAAAATATTCTTAGTGTGCTCGCTCAGGATGCTATACATGAAGATATCTATCAAGATTTAATTACTGCTTTTACTGATGGAAAATCAAGTCTCAATGTTGATCCTATTTATTGTTTCCAATTAACTAAAAAAATTATTTCACTATTTCCGAATGCCAATATTGAATGTCGTGGTTTAGGTGAAGAATTTTTATATACTTGGATACTTTGTGTTGAAGATGGAAATATCATTTTCTCAAATAAGCCATGGGAAAATGAAAATCCTTATCTATAAACATACCTATATCACCTCTTTTGAATCTCCCTTATAATTTATCTATTCTTTTGTAATACAAAATTCATATGTCTACTCCTCACTGGCTTACTCAAGGCAGCCTTGTTCTTGCAAGTAATAACAAAGGCAAAGTTGCCGAATTTGAACATCTGTTTCAGCAGCTCAATCTGCCTGTCGAAATTATTCCGCAAGGCAAACTTGATATTGAAGATGCGATTGAAGATGGTTTGAGCTTTGTGGAAAATGCCATTATCAAAGCTCGCCACGCCTCAAAACTTTCAGGCAAACCTGCACTTGCCGATGATTCAGGTTTATGTGTCCCGATACTAGGCGGTGCGCCTGGAATTTATTCGGCGCGTTACGCAGGCGAACATGGCAACGATTCAGCCAATAACCAAAAACTGTTGGCTGATCTTGCACCTTTGCGCAAAGACGTAGAAGCAATTGAAGGCATGTTTGTGTGCGTGCTTGCACTAGTGACACATGCCGAAGACCCACTACCTCAAATTTTCCAAGGCATTTGGAAAGGTGCAATATTAGAAGCGGCTCGTGGTGAAAATGGCTTTGGTTATGACCCCCTATTTTGGTTGTCTGATCTCAATCTATCCAGTGCAGAACTGAGTAAAACTGAAAAAAGTAAAATCAGCCATCGTGGTCAAGCCATGCAACTGTTCAAAGCCAGTTTGGTTTAATTTTATAATTTCATTGAAATGCTCAATTTAAACATTGGGCATTTTTTTTAACTTACCATTCTTTTCTCTAGTATTTTTAATCTGTCTTAAAACTGCAATATAAATGTCACCTCTTTGTCATGCCGAACTGTTGAGATAGATAGGCAATATTTGAGAGGAATAAGAAAATGGCTGGATTATCTATTTGGCACGTACTAATTTTTGCAATCGTGGTGATTTTACTGTTCGGTACATCAAAACTTAAAAACTTAGGTAAAGATGTTGGCGGTGCTGTGAAAGATTTTAAAAAATCAATGAAAGATGAGGAAGCGGCTGCCTCGCTGAATGAACCTCGCACGATTGATGCAGAAGTCAAAACCACTGAAAACTCGGTTAAAAGTTAAGCGAGTTTCATTATGCTGAATTTGGGAATGACCGAGATTTTTTGCTTTGCCGTAATCGCATTGCTAGTGCTTGGCCCCGACAAATTACCCGAAGCGGCGCGTTTTGTTGCTAAATGGTATGGCAAGATCAAAAAGTTTATCAACAATATTCAGAATGAAATTGATCGTGAACTGAAACTTTCTGAATTTCGTGAAGAAATGCAAAAAGAAATTGAGAAAATCACCGAGCTAGAACGCAGAATGCAAATGCAGCTCGATGAACTCAAAAAAACACCGTCGACAGCACAAAAAACGGCTGATGAATCATCCAAGAGTGAAGTGAAAAGCAGCAATATTTATCAGCCATATACCACACCGATGACTGTGCCATTTCGTTTGCAGTATCACGCCTTATTATCGACTGACGCTCACTCAACTTTTTCGAGTGCGCCGTCTGACTCTGAATTAAAGATTGCTGTATGAGCCAATTGCCATCGACCTCTGTTCAAACTGAAGAAAGTCTTGACCAAATGCCCGTGATGCAGCATTTGGTCGTGTTACGTCGATATTTATTTAAAATCGTGAGCGTCACCATCTTTCTTTTTTTCTGTCTGTTACCGTTTAAAAACCAAACGTATCAATGGTTATCTGAACCATTAAGACAACAATTGCCCTTAAATTCAACCATGATTGCCACTGACGTTACGGCGACCTTTATGGCACCGTTTAAGCTCAATTTGTTTGTGGCGTTTATGCTGGCGATTCCTTATATCATTTATCAAATTTGGTCGTTTATAAAGCCTGCACTATATGAAAAAGAACGTCATTTAGCGATTCCTTTGCTGTTCGGCAGTATTGTGTTGTTTTATTTGGGTGTGGCATTTGCCTATTTCATTACTTTACCAGCCATTTTGCATTTCTTTATCAGTGCATCACCTGAAAGCGTTGCACCAATGACCGACATCAACAGTTACTTAGGCTTCTGTTTAAAACTATTTTTAGTGTTTGGTTTTACTTTTGAAATTCCAATAGTGACTTTACTTTTGATCTTGATGGGTGTGGTCAGTACACAGACCTTAATTGAGAAACGACGTTTCATTGTGGTTGGATGCTTTTTCGTGGCGATGTTTGTGACCCCGCCAGATGCTTTGTCGATGATTATGTTGGCAGTTCCCATGTGGATGTTGTTTGAGCTAGGTTTACTGTTTGGGAAAATTTTAGAAAAACGCAAAGCCTCTTCCACGAACTAATCTT
Source organism: Acinetobacter sp. (assembly GCA_036660195.1). Classification (GTDB taxonomy): domain Bacteria; phylum Pseudomonadota; class Gammaproteobacteria; order Pseudomonadales; family Moraxellaceae; genus Acinetobacter. Next base: position 1,699 of record JAVXBC010000056.1, on the reverse strand, counting down.
ACCCACATCTGCTCCTGAATAATTATTTAGGAGCTTTGATGTATCATTATATTTTTCAAAATCTTACAAAATTCAAATTGTCTTAAAACTGCCTTAAAAGTGTCAGAAAAATGTCATCCATGCTTCATAGAATCAATCTGTATTTCTCTATCTCTAATTAAACATACGGATTTATTATGACAGCCAATACTAATCAGCCAAGTCGCCGTGATATTTTAAAATGGTTCGCAGGTGTTCCATTTCTACCACTTGGGGCAATGAGCACAGCAGCCGTTTTAACAGGTTGCAATGATGATGAAAGCACGCCACTCGTTAAGTTCAAAAATGCCAAATTCACCCCAATGGCTGCACCGACTTCAGTTGCTGATATGGCATCTACTGCGGTTAAATCTAAAATAAAAATCGACTGGGATGATGCCAGCAGTACAGAATATCAACTTGCTTATAAGCCATTCTTTAAAACAGGTGATACTGTTCCTAAACTTGGCGGCGGTACGATCGTGGCGGGTGGCTATTTCGATGTAAATGGCAATCCAATTATGGATAGATCTATTGCTGACAAAACTCGTCAATTTTTCTCTGACGCGCCAGATGGTTCATCGTTGATTCACCTAAAAGGTGCGAAAGTAGACGGCGTAAATACCCCTGTTTTTCATGTGGTACAGTTTGAATACAACTCAAAAGATCAATCAGGTGCAGACACTTACGGTCAGTTACCTTCACAAATTGCGATTTTGACGCTCGATCAAGATCAAAAAACAGGTCATTTAGAGTTGAAGAAATATTTCAACGTGAATACTGCGCCTGTACATGGTTTATGGATTACTTGTGGTGCAAGCCTTTCGCCATGGAACACACATCTTTCAAGTGAAGAATATGAGCCAGATGCGTTCAATCAAGGTATTGGTGGCCCATCGGTTGCTGGTATTGGAAAATACTTCTTTAATAATGATATGAGCAAAGTAAAACCATATAACTATGGTCATTTACCAGAAGTCATTGTGAACTTAGACGGCACAGGCAGCATCAAAAAGCATTACTGTCTAGGTCGTATTTCGCACGAACTTGTACAAGTATTGCCAGACAACAAAACCGTGATTATGGGTGATGACTACACCAATGGCGGTTTCTTTATGTTTATTGCCGATAAAGAAAAAGATTTATCTGCGGGAACACTTTATGCTGCGAAATATAAAGATGAGTTAAATGAAACCTCTACTGCTCGTATTGAGTGGATTAAATTGGGTTCAGCAACCAGTAAAGAAATCGACGATCTAGTGAATGTTCAAAATATCCAAGCAACGGATATTATGGAAAGTCTCACTGTAAATCCTAACGATGCGAGCTTTACCGAAATCACACTTAATAAGAAAAAACTGTGGGTAAAAGTTAAAGCAGGCATGGAAAAAGCCGCTGCTTTCTTGGAAACGCATCGTTATGCCGCACTGAAAGGTGCAAGTATGGCGTTTACCAAAATGGAAGGAACGACTGTCAACATCAAAGATAAAGTGGCATATTCTGCGCTTGCCAATATCCAAGATTCAATGGTGGTGGGTAAATCGGGTTATGTTGCGAGCCATAACGTAAAATTTGCCAATACTTTGAAAGCAGGCGGCGTGTTGGCACATGACTTGAAGGGTAGTCAAGTGGATAGCTCAGGTGCGTTAATTGCGAGCCAATGGGTTCCTGCGCAAAGTCA
>JAVXBC010000055.1:12651-16110 GCA_036660195.1 Acinetobacter sp. | reverse complement strand
GACCTGCGGATTAACAGTCCGTCGCTCTACCGACTGAGCTATTGGAGAATCTGACTGCCATTATAGGCAGCTTTTAAAATCGGTCAAGCTAAAAAATTCATCTTTCTTTCATTTTTGGCGCGTATGCTTTTTATTTGCACAATTGCGATCAAACCTGAAAAATTCTCCGAACTTCGATCGAGATCTTAGGCAATTTTACAGAAAATATTGAGCGCATCTCTAAACGTTTTGATTGAATCTGCTTTAGCTAAAATGAATGGTTATGCTCGAATAATCATACAAGTTGCAGTTGCATGCGCGTAAAGTTTGCCTTCGGAATCAACAATCTTTCCTTCAGAAATCGCTAAATTTTTACTGATATTAATGATTGTACCAACAGCAATCAGTTTTTGATTGCGTGGAATCGGACGACACATTTTGATATTTAAGTCGATCGTGCCATAACCCACGGCAGCTTCTAAAAGGCTATGTACAGCACAGCCTGTTACTGAGTCGAGTACAGTTGCGGCAAAACCACCATGTACGCCGCCAAGTGGGTTGAGGTGTCGATTATCTGCTTCAACTTCAAATTTGATCATTCCTGCGGTGACTTCAATAGGTTGCATTGGAATGGTTTTACAGATACTTGGTGGTGGAATTTGTCCGTCGCACATTGCGGTTAGAAATTCAAGTCCAGTCATTTCTTTTGGGTTTTTCATCATCTTTCTCTTTGTAGTTCTAAAATGGAACTTGTATTCAATATAAATACTGAATAGAGCACTGTCAAATTGAATAATTCATAAAAAAACTGCCGAATGGTGATCATTCGGCAGTCGATTTTCTACACTAAAATTGCTTTATTATTTTGCTGTTTTTTCCGCTTCAATCGAAGCAATCGCAGCATCTACACCGTCAATAGAATCGGCTGCATTTTTAATACGCGCTAAAGCATCGACCAGCACATCATCGGCAGTTGCATAAGAGATACGCATAAAACCACCTAAGCCAAATGCATCGCCAGGTACAACGGCAACACCTGTTTCTTCAAGTAACCATTCAGAAAACTCGGTGCAAGATTTTAAGCCTTTAGCACGAATTAACGGTTTGATGTTGGCATAGGCATAGAATGCGCCATCAGCTTCTAAACATGAGATGCCTTTGATTTCATTTAAACCATTTACCACCAAATCATGACGGCGTTTGAACGCTTCGATCATTGGCTGCAATACATCTTGTGGGCCATTTAAAGCCGCTTCTGCTGCAACTTGTGAAATTGACGTTGGGTTTGAAGTTGATTGTGATTGAATATTTTTCATCGCACCAATCAACTTTGCAGGGCCTGCTGCATAACCAATACGCCAGCCTGTCATCGCATAAGCTTTAGACACCCCATTGAGCACAATGGTACGGTCATATAAATCAGGTGCGATGGTCGCGATGTTGTAGAATTCATCTTGCCAACGGATCGGTTCATACATATCATCAGATGCAATCAACACTTGCGGGTGACGACGAAGAACGTCAGCCAACGCTTCTAATTCAGCTTTGGTATAAATCATCCCCGTCGGGTTTGAAGGACTGTTCAAAACCACTAAACGTGTATTTGCAGTAATTGCAGCTTCTAATTGTTCAGGCGTAATTTTGAAACGTTGTTCTTCACCACATTCCACAATTACAGGTGTGCCTTCGGCAATAATTACCATATCTGGATAGCTGACCCAAAATGGCGCAGGGATAATCACTTCATCGCCTTTATTTAACAAAGCCAAAGCTAAGTTAAAGAAACTTTGTTTACCACCACAAGACACCAAAATTTGGTTGGCTTGATAATCTAAATTATTGTCACGTTTTAATTTTGCAATAATTGCTTTTTTTAAGCTCGGCGTGCCGTCGACCGCTGTATATTTGGTAAAGCCTTTATTAATCGCTTCAATGGCAGCATCTTTGATGTGTTGAGGGGTATCAAAGTCTGGTTCGCCTGCACCTAAACCAATCACGTTTTTAGGGGACGGTTTGATGGCATTGACACGATCAGAGAGACGTACGTCCACGGCATATTCCTTCTTTTAGGATTAAAAAATAAAAAAGCAGGGCATTTTAGCTTAAATCGTTTTGCATGTGGTTGAAACTTGCCGAAATCGTATAAAAAGTTACGAAAAGGCAAGACAATCGTTTGTTGGATATTTTGTACATTTTATTTTTATCAAACTTCAAAAATCTATTACAATAGCGGCGAGAAATTTAGATTTCGAGAGAATTTCAATGAGTGCGCAACAACCTAAAGCCAAAAAAGCTTTGGTCAAATTACCATTTCCAATGCCATCGGCTGCTGATGATTCTGAAGAAGATGCCGTGCATAATCATGTACGTCCAAAACCTGAGCAATACGCCGACAGAACGTTTATGCCACCGCGCGGAACACGCCGTTCGATGGGTAAGCGCTAAGCAAAAAGCCAATCACTGCCCTAAAAAATCCCCCTTCTTTAAGGGGGATTTTTATTAACGACGATTCAAGGGATGTTGTATCTCTAATTCGCCACGCCACAGTTTAATAAAATCATATTCATCAATATCATACAGTTCCATTAAGGCGATGATTACGCTGACAAAAGTCATCGCACCTTCTGAATGCTTGTCAAAGTTAAAAATTTTGCCATTCAGTTTGCCTAAAATATCGCTGATCTCGTGCTCACGACCACGCCCATAGCGGTCACGTGGATACAGCTCTTCATTCAGCACCACCAGTGCAATGGCTTTTTCTGCCGCAGTTAAATTGGTTTTAGCTAAGGCTTGTTCAAACGATTCATCGCCATAATTAAAATAGAAAATCACTTCATCACAAATAAACGCCTGCACCATTTTCGCAGTTAAGTCTGGAAATTGAGCGACTGCATCTTCTTCTATATAAGGTCGGAAGGATTCGGGAAAAATCACATTGTGATGAATGCCTTTAAACAGCGGGGCAATTTCAGACACTTTGTAACCGGCAATGCCACAACCGAGTGCGGTTAAAAAGTATTTCATTTTGGGATGGTTTTTGGCATAGATTTTAAAGTCATCTACATAGTGTTCAATTTGCGTCAGTGGCATTTGTTGTAAGTGTTCGTTTAGGGTGGGAATGGCAAAACTTTGTCCCGCCCAACCCCGTCCTACACCTTTCACCGCCGCAAAGTGTTGTGCCGCAACACGTGCTGCGCCACTGTCATGTATGCCTGCGAGATTACTGCCAAAAACGAACACGGTATCTTCAGGCAGTTCGGTGACGATGCTTTCATCGTGATATTGGTAAGACATATTATTATCATTGAATTAGAGTATAAGTTCATGTTGCAACTGATTAGGCAACGGGTCAAGTGAAAAAGTGGATACATTTAGGGTATGATCGTCATAAAACTATTTAAATTAACTTCGGTAAAGTGAAAACCTAAAGTTTTTTAAATTAAAACTATTGATTTTTAAGGATTATTTTATTATCATGCG
>JAVXBC010000055.1:2257-12551 GCA_036660195.1 Acinetobacter sp. | reverse complement strand
AACAGCGAACAGCGAACAGCGAACAGCGAACAGCGAACAGCGAACAGCGAACAGCGAACAGCAATAAAACACTCTCAAAAGCAAAAAGAGCCAAGCAAGACGAGTTTTATACCCAACTAAATGATATAGCAAATGAATTAAGACATTATCGAAGCCAGCTTGAGGGCAAGGTCATTTACTGTAATTGTGATGACCCTTTTGAAAGTAAATTTTTTCAATATTTTGCGTTGAATTTTAATGCTTTAAAAATCAAAAAATTAATTACCACTAGCTATATAAAATCCCCAATTGCAGGCAATGAATTACCTTTGTTTGCCGATTTGAATGGAAAAAATAAGAACCAAGAAAAACAACCAATCGTGGTGGAAATTAATCAAGTCCTCGATTTAAATAATGATGGTGCAACAGACCTAGCTGATGTCAAACTTTTGCTTGAACAAGATAAAAATACTCGAAGACTACTGAAGGGTAATGGCATATATGAGGCGGGTGATTTCCGTAGTGATGAGTGTATCGAGTTACTCAAACAAGCCGATGTAGTTGTGACCAATCCACCTTTTTCATTATTCCGCGAATATATAGCGCAGCTTGTTGAGCATAACAAACAATTTTTAGTCATCGGTAATCAGAATGCGATTACCTATAAAGAAACTTTTACCTTGATAAAAGATAATAAGCTGTGGTTGGGCGTGGATAATGGCGGAACGAAATGGTTTCAAGTGCCTGATGAATATGACATAGAAACAGAATCTCGTAAGAAAATCGAAAATGGCATTAAATACTTCAGTATGGGCAGCATTATGTGGTTTACCAATATGGATAACCCTAAACGCCATGAAACCATACCGTTATTTAGGACTTATAATTCGCAAGATTATCCAAGTTACGATGACTATGGACACATAATAGAAGTGAGTAAAGTTGCGAATATTCCAGTCGATTATTACGGCGTAATGGGGGTTCCAATCACTTTCCTAGATAAATTTAATCCAGAGCAATTTGAGATATTAGGAATAGCTAATTCAGCACGTTGGATTGGCTATAAATGCTATACGATTTTGAGTGGAAGAAAGGTTTTTAACCGAATTTTAATCAAACGCAAGGATGCAATGGAATGAAAATTGAACTTAGACATATAAAAATATCTGAATTAATTAATAACTATCAAGACCATGCAGAGCAAGGGGTCACAGGTTTCGGTGGTCAGCTCAATATCCGCCCTGCCTATCAGCGCGAGTTTGTTTATAAAGAAAAACAACGAGATGAGGTTATTCATACCGTCCGTAATGGTTTTCCATTAAATATGATGTATTGGGCAAAAGCAGGGGATGGTTATGAGCTTATGGATGGTCAACAGCGCAGTATTAGTATTTGCCAATATGTGACCAATGGCTTTTCGATAGATGTTTTATCTACGGCAGACAACAAGGTTTACCCTAAATTTTTTCAAAATTTAACTCAATCAGAACGACAGCAGATTTTAGATTATGAATTGCTTGTCTATGTTTGTGAGGGGGATGAAAAGGAAAAATTAGATTGGTTCAAAATTATTAACATTGCAGGGGAAAAACTAACCAATCAAGAATTGCGTAATGCAATTTATACTGGAACGTGGTTAAGCGATGCGAAAAAATGGTTTTCCAAAACTGGCTGCCCCGCAGCACAAATTGGTGATAAATTTATAAATGGTTCACCTATTCGCCAAGATTATTTGGAAACCGTGCTTGATTGGATTTCTGAAGATAAAATCGAGCAATACATGAGTGAGCATCAACATGACAAAGATGCTCAAGAGTTGTGGCAGTATTTTCAACAAGTCATTAACTGGATACCTATTATGTTTCCAGCATATCGCAAGATTATGAAAGGTTTAGATTGGGGTAAATTTTACAATCAATACAAAAATAAACACTACAATGCCAATGACTTAGAGCAAAAAATTGCTGAGTTGATTGACGATGACGAAGTTACGAGCAAAAAAGGCATTTATGAATATTTGTTATCGGGCAATGAGAAGTTTTTAAGTTTGCGTTTGTTTGACGAAAAAACAAAAGTTAAGGTTTTTCAAAATCAAAACGGTATTTGTCCAGTTTGTAATAAAAAATTCAATATCCAAGAAATGGAAGCTGACCATATTGTAGCGTGGCATGAGGGTGGTAAAACAGTGATTGAAAACTGCCAAATGCTGTGCAAATTAGACAACCGAACTAAAAGCGGCAAATAAGCGGAAGCATTCATTTTACATTATGTTGCTGTAAGTGGTGTTCAAGGCTAAAATCATTTACCGAGCATCACCCAGCGAGAACTATGTGAGCGAAAACCAACCTTTTAAGTTAGTCACCCACTATCAACCTGCGGGCGATCAGCCACAGGCCATTGAAAAATTGGTCAGTGGTATAGAACAAGGTTTTCGTAACCAATTGCTGCTTGGGGTCACAGGTTCGGGTAAAACCTACACCATGGCAAACGTGATAGCCCAAACGCAACGCCCCACCATCGTCATGGCGCATAACAAAACCCTTGCCGCACAACTCTATGGCGAGTTCAAAGCCTTTTTTCCCAATAATGCCGTCGAGTATTTCGTGAGTTATTACGACTACTATCAGCCCGAAGCCTATGTGCCATCCTCCGATACTTTTATAGAAAAAGATTCCGCAATTAACGATCACATTGACCAAATGCGTTTATCAGCTACACGTTCACTACTAGAACGTCGTGATGCAATTATTGTTGCATCTGTTTCTGCCATTTATGGTTTGGGCGACCCGAATGCCTATATGCAAATGCTGTTGCATATTGTGCAGGGCGATCGCGTTAGTCGTGATGAGATCATTCGTCGTTTGGTAGAAATGCAATATAGCCGTAATGAACTTGAATTTTTACGTGGTACTTATCGTATTCGTGGCGAGATTATTGATATTTTTCCTGCTGAATCGGATAAAGATGCCATTCGTGTGGAATTGTTTGATGATGAAGTCGATTCGATTCGCTGGTTCGATCCATTAACAGGAAAATTGGTTCGTAAAGTCCCACGGGTCACCATTTATCCTAAAAGCCATTATGTCACGCCGAAAGATCATTTAACTCGTGCCATTGACACCATTAAAGATGAATTAAAAGATCAGCTTAAATTTTTCCGTGAGCATGACAAATTATTAGAAGCACAGCGGATTGAACAGCGTACTCGTTATGATTTAGAAATGATGCAGCAATTGGGCTATACCAACGGCATTGAAAACTATTCACGGCATTTATCGGGGCGTCCAGCAGGGGAAGCACCGCCGACTTTATTTGATTATATTCCAGAAGATGCTTTGTTGATTATTGACGAATCGCATGTGACTGTTCCGCAAATTGGCGCGATGTACAAAGGCGACCGTTCGCGTAAAGAAAACTTGGTCAATTATGGTTTCCGTTTGCCAAGTGCGTTGGATAACCGTCCGATGAAATTTGAGGAGTGGGAGCGAATTGTTCCAACCACGCTTTTTGTCAGTGCCACGCCTGCACGATATGAATTGGAAAAATCAGAGCAAATTGTGGAGCAGGTGGTTCGTCCGACAGGCTTGATTGACCCTGAAATAGAAGTTCGTCCTGTATTGACCCAAGTCGATGATGTCTTATCAGAAATTAATATTCGCAAACACTTGAATGAACGTGTGTTAGTCACGACTTTGACCAAACGCATGGCGGAAGATCTAACTTCATATCTGAAAGAATATGGCGTCAAAGTTGCGTATTTGCATTCGGATATTGATACGGTCGAGCGCGTAAAAATTATTCACGAATTACGCACAGGCGTGCACGATGTGTTGATTGGGATTAACTTACTGCGAGAAGGCTTAGATATGCCCGAAGTATCTTTGGTGGCAATTTTAGATGCCGACAAAGAAGGTTTCTTGCGTTCAGAGCGTTCTCTCATTCAAACTATTGGTCGTGCAGCACGAAATGTAAAAGGTAAAGCGATTTTGTATGCAGATCGCATCACCGATTCGATGCGAAAAGCCATTGATGAAACGGATCGTCGCCGTAATAAACAAATCGAATTTAATACTTTGCATGGCATCATTCCACGCAGTGCTGTGCGACAAACCATCAAAGAAATTGATACAGGCGAAGTGCTGACCGATGACGAAATTGATGTAAAAATCTTAGAACAAGCGAACTCAATGAGCGCAGATGAACAACATATTGTGTCTGATCCAAAATTATTTGCGAAACACATTGCTAAACTTGAAAAAGAAATGCTGAAAGCTTCAAAAGAATTGCAATTTGAACAAGCTGCACGGTTACGTGATGAAATTTTGCGACTTAAAGCCTATATGTTGCAATCTTAATCAAATGCCATCTTCAAAAGTCATACAGATCATCCCACTTGTTAATTATAAACTGTGCTTTGTAATTGAACGAAAATAGAATGCTGGATGACGTATAACAATTTTGAGGATGGCATATGTCCTTTTTAAATCATGTCCAAAAACCACAGAAACGACTGATAAAAATTACATTATTGGGGCTGTTTGTTGCAGGGTTGCTTTCAAGTTCGACGGCGTTTGCAGAACCCAAACCTTTAGTCGCTGCGGAAAAAGTGGAACTAGATAAATATTTGGGTGTTTGGTACGAAGTGGCACGTAAGCCGATGTACTTTGAACGTAAGTGTATTTACGACATTACCGCCACCTATACCTTAAATGAAAATGGCAATATTGTGGTCGATAATAAATGCTATGACTCACAAGGTAATTTACATCGCAGTGTCGGGGAAGCATTTATCTCGAACGCGCCTTTTAACAGTAAATTAAGCGTTAGTTTTTTACCCGAAGGTGTGCGCTGGATTCCAGTGGGGCGAGGGGATTACTGGATTTTAAAGCTCGATGATGATTATCAAACCGTTTTAGTGGGAGAGCCAAAGCGTAAATATTTATGGATATTGTCGCGGACGCCACAACTTAAAAAAGAACAGATTCATGAGTATTTAAATTACGCTAAATCACAAGGTTATAACGTGAGTGATGTGATTTATCCTGAACATCGTCCATAAAGCTGATGTTTAAGCTTAAATGTGAAAGATTTTTTAGGGTCATGTTTAAAATAACTATCGAGATTTGATCGATTTATCCTGAATTTGGAAAAAATCGCCGAACAGATATGCAGCTTTTGATTCAATCTTGATGATAATTCTATTACAATTATGGCGTTTAAAAATTCACGCCCAGTATCACTACTAAATAGAGGACGTATCTGTGAGCAAAGACACTATCATCGCCCTACACTCAGAACACCAAGGTCGTTGGAAAAACCGCGAAGAAATCGCGGAACGTATGATTGCTTTGATTGGTCAATTATACCGTGAGAAAAATATTGTTGTTTCTGTTTACGGTCGTTCTTTAATTAACCGTTCAGTGATCCAAATTTTAAAATCACACCGTCAAACACGTATGGTTGATGTTGAGCTTTCAGTGGTTAACACCTTTCCAATTTTAGAAGCGTTAATGAACGTTGAAAATATTGGTTCTGGTGAAGTTGATATTGGTAAATTGGCTGTTGCTTATAAAAACCAAGGTGGCGATGTAAACGCGTTTGTTAAACAAGCAGTTGCGCCAATTGAAGGTAATTCAACTGCTGCTGAACATCGTGATGTTGTGCTTTACGGTTTTGGTCGTATTGGTCGTATTTTAGCGCGCTTAATTATTGGTCAATCAGGTTTAGGCCGTGGCTTAAACTTAAAAGCAATTGTGGTACGTAAATCATCTGACGGTGATTTAGAAAAACGTGCATCTTTATTACGTCGTGACTCAATTCATGGCCCATTCGCTGGAACAATTTCAGTTGATGAAGAAAATGAAGCATTGATTGCCAATGGTCAATTCATCAAAGTGATTTATGCATCTAGCCCAAGCGAAGTGGATTACACTGAGTATGGTATTGAAAATGCGCTATTGATTGATAACACAGGTAAATGGCGTGATGTACAAGGCTTAAGTCAACATTTGAAATGCGCAGGCATTGCACGTGTTGTATTAACCGCACCAAGCAAAGGCGAAATGAAAAATGTCGTGTATGGCGTTAACCATACGGATATTTTAGATGAAGACCAAATTATCTCAGCGGCAAGCTGTACCACCAACGCAATTACGCCTGTGTTAAAAGTAATTGATGATAAATACAAAGTTTTAAATGGTCACGTGGAAACTGTTCACTCATTTACCAATGACCAAAACTTAATTGATAACTACCACAGTGCAGACCGTCGTGGTCGTGCTGCAACGTTAAACATGGTCATCACTGAAACTGGTGCTGCAAAAGCAGTGGCGAAAGCTTTACCAGGTTTGAAAGGTAAATTAACAGGTAACTCTGTTCGCGTACCGACACCAAATGTATCACTTGCGATTTTGAACTTAAACCTAGAGAAAGAAGTTGATCGTGAAGAAGTGAACGAATTTATTCGTCAAGTTTCGATCAACTCAAACTTACAAGGTCAAATTGGTTATACCAACTCGACTGAAGTGGTTTCAAGTGACTTTATTGGTTCGCGCACAGCAGGTGTATTTGATGCTCAAGCAACCATTACCTCTGGTAACCGTTTAACCGCTTATGTTTGGTATGACAACGAAGTTGGTTATAGCTGCCAAGTTTTGCGTATCGCAGAACAAATGTGTGGCGTAAGCTATGCGAAAGTTCCTGCTGAAACCAACGCATAATTTGCTCGTTATTCGTTAAATAAAAAACCAGTTCTCGTGAACTGGTTTTTTTATGGCTTAAATTTTTCTTATGAGCTGAATTATTGAGCAAGATTCACCGTTAATTTTGCTAAATTTTGCGAGCCAATCCAATGCTTAGAAAATTGATAAGCTGCACGTCCAGAGCGTTGCCCGCGTGCCTGACTCCATTTCAAACTTTCACTACGCACCATATCGTTATAGTCTAAATTGGCTTTACGAATATAGTGCTCCACAATATCTAAATACAGCGTTTGATCCATGGGGTAAAAGGACAGCCACAGACCAAAACGATCCGATAGGGAAATCTTTTCTTCAATCGCTTCTTGTGGGTGCAATTCGGTATATTGAGGCACATCAACCCGACGGACAGGCGTATTTTCGTGCATAAATTCAGGCAATAAATGGCGGCGGTTACTGGTCGCATAAATAATAAAATTGCTCGATCCAGACTGTAGTGAACCATCCAAAACACTTTTTAAACTGCGATAATTTTCATCTTCCGCGTTAAACGCCAAGTCATCACAATAAACAATAAATTTTTCGTTACGATCAGCAATCAGTTTTTGAATTTTGGGCAAATCAGATAAATCATCGCGCTCGATTTCAATTAAACGTAAACCTTGCGTTGCATATTCGGTCAAAAGCGCACGCACGATGGATGATTTTCCTGTACCGCGAGAACCTGTCAGCAACACATCATTGGCAGGTAAGCCATGTAAAAATTGCAGTGTATTCTGAATAATTTTTTCTTTTTGACGTTCAATACCTTTGAGATCATCCAAATACATTTGCTTAGGTTGTGTAATGGCGACCAATTGCTGATGTTCCCATCGAAAAGCAATTGCAGAAAAATCAGTCGCTTGTTTCGGTTCAGGAAGTGTTTGTTGTAATTGGGTCAAGACATTGGCGAGAGATTGCAGAATCGTTTCAGGTAAATCCAAACTTGCCATAAATTCAAACCTTATTCAGTGATCAATGCCTAGCGATACTAGCACCGCTCCAATCAAAATATTGAAAATATCCGTAAAAATACTGCCATTAATCGCTTTCACTCTTGATTGTTGTCGCAGCTTTTTGCATTGTATAGCTGTAAGTTTAGAACAAATGATGAAAAATGGGATAACAAATGTTCAATTCAAGCAGCAGAAAAATAAATAAATATCAAGAGCATAAAGTTGTTGAATTGAAAAGTGCCTTAAAAAAGGCAATGTCTTATGCTGAATGGAAAGAAATCGCACTACAGTTAGATGTCGAAACAGGCGCAGAAGCGTGGAAATATGATAACGAATCGCCATATTTTGATGCTGCAATTTTATCCAAACGTTATAACCTATTAAAAAAATACCGAGCACAACATCGAACGCTCGATTTGGTTTATGTGCTTCGGGAAGGTTTGACTTATGATATTGCTAATATTGGTCATCCGATGTTGTTTACTGAAACCTATGTTGGCACTAAAAAAATTATTGAAGATTATATTGATGAAGTGGCGACCTGCTTAAATTACTTGGTTTCAACTGAATGTTTAACGTTTGGCGTAGAACAAAAAATCCAATTTTTTGAGGAGTGTTTAAAAGCCTACGGTCAGCCTGCTTTAATGTTTTCGGGCGGATCAACTTTAGGTCTGTTTCATACAGGGGTATGTAAGGCACTGCTAGAACAAGATTTAATGCCTCACGTGCTATCTGGTGCGAGTGCGGGTTCAATTATGGCGGCGATGATTGGCGTGTCAGATCCTGACAAAATCCCTGATTTACTGACGGGAGAACATTTTTTTAGCGAAGCCTTTAAATTTCGGTCTTTAAGTGAACTGGTCAAAGGGCAAGGTGGCATTGCTGATGTGATGTATTTAAAAAAATTCCTGATGAAAAATCTAGGTGATGTGACTTTCGCGGAAGCCTACCAACAGTCAAAACGACATATTAATATTGTGATCGCACCCTATAACACCTCACAAAATCCAAGAATTATGAATGCTTTAACATCGCCCAATGTGTTGGTGTGGAGTGCAGTTTTAGCATCCTGTGCGGTACCTATTTTGTTTCCACCTGTACGATTGACCAGTAAGCGTTATGACGGCAAACACACGCCTTATTTATCCAATACTCGCTGGGTCGATGGCAGTATGCGCAGTGATTTCCCACAAGAAAAAATGGCGCGGCTCTACAATATCAATTACACCATTGCCAGTCAGGTCAATCCACACGTGGTGCCATTCATGCAAAGTGATGCGGAGCGATTCCGTCGTGATTTGCTCAGTTGGCCTGAACGAATGCTGCGTGAACAAGCTAAAGTATTTGGTATGGAAATGATGGATTTAACTCGGAATTATATGGGAAGTTTTTTTCCAATTCGCCGTGTTTTGGATCATGGATATGGCATTTTAGGGCAACGTTATTATGGGGATGTCAATATTATTGCCAAATATGGATTACGACATTTTAGTTATATGCTGCAAAACCCACGACCAGCACTCTTTAATATTTTACAAAAAGAAGGGGAGCATGCGACTTGGTCAAAAATCACGTCCATTGAGATTCATGCACGGATTGGTAAAATTTTGGAATCATGTTTAAGCTTATTGCAAACCCAAAAAGAACAGCAGCCCAATGAGCTTTACGCAATGGATTTCTGATCCAAACATTCACTTGCAAGACCTGACCTTAGCCACGAAAAGTCGTAGTTATGCTTCAGGACGTCGACTTTATACCTTTCGTATTGAGCAACAAAAATTTTGGCTGAAATTTCATGAACCTCATATTCATACAGGCTTAGAGCAGGCTTTTCAGCGTGAATTAGAATTTTATCAAGAGAACGAAAAAATTCATTCAAACTTATTGTTGCCTTATCAAGTGGTCCAATTTGATCTAAACACGGCATTTCAGTCCATCGTAGATCAGGGGCAAGGGTTGATCTTGCTAGATGGTGAGCCTTTTTTCACCGACATCTCTCAACTAAAAAATCTGGAAGCCATTCAGCAAAAAATCATAACTGCTTTAGATCGTTTGAATGAGTTACATCAATTAGGTTGGATTCATGGGGACTTAAAACCTGAACATTTTCGCCAGATGGATAATGCGTGTAAGTTGATTGATTTTGAACAAAGTTTCAAACTGCAAAGCCCGATCTTAGAGATGAATGCGACACCACATTATATGGCACCCGAGCTTTTTCATGGGCAAAGTAAAAGTGTACAAAGTGACCTTTATGCTTTTGGAATAACTCTGTATGAATGGATGATTCAAACGAAATTACGAGCCAATAGTTATCGTGATTGGGGCGTACTACATTGTCAACAACTCGAAATGCAACTTCCAAAGCAGCTCAATTATTTTCTACCTTTGCTTCAAGGATTAACGCAAAAACACCGCGAATATCGCCTTCAAAACGTTTTTGAGGCAAAAAACATGTTAAATAATATTAACTTGAGTTAAAAATAAACACAGTTATTGGTTTTGTTGATTATTTAGACATTTAGTCATTTTTTTATAAAAAAAACTTGTCACTCGAAATGTTTAACTCTAATATACACATCCATCGGGGGCGTGGCGAAATTGGTAGACGCACTGGATTTA
>JAVXBC010000055.1:0-2228 GCA_036660195.1 Acinetobacter sp. | reverse complement strand
CATGACGGTCTCCAAAACCGTTCGTCAAGGTTCGAGTCCTTGATCCTCTGCCAATTTCATATGCATACAGTGTAAATTAATTAAGGCTTGAATCTAAATGATTTAGGCCTTTTTTGTTTTTTTTACTGCAATCTTTACATTGAGTTATTGCAATGTTGAGAGATTAAATTGGTTAGGTATTGCTTATTTGATGATTCAAAAATTAGCGATATTTTAAACCATTAAATTGAAGTATTTACTCGAGAATCAGCTGCAAGCAGCGTGAATCTATGATTAAATCGCCATTTGAATTTGTTTCACTTTGACAAAGGAAAACTCATGCGTGCTTATAATTTCTGCGCTGGTCCTGCTGCTTTACCGACTGCTGTTTTAGAAAAAGCTCAACAAGACTTGTTGGATTGGCAGGGTAAGGGCTTATCGATCATGGAAATGAGTCATCGTAGCCATGATTATGTTGCAGTCGCAGAAAAAGCTGAGGCTGATTTGCGTAAGCTCATGAATATTCCAGAAAACTATAAAGTGTTATTTTTACAAGGTGGCGCATCGTTACAATTTTCTGCGATTCCGTTGAACTTGCTTGGAAAAAATAGCAAAGCGGATTATATCCATACGGGCATTTGGTCTGAAAAAGCATTAAAAGAAGCACAACGCTATGGTGATATCAATGTCATCGAAGCAGGGACGTTGCTAGACGGCAAACACGCCATTACCGAGCAAAGCACATGGAATCTTTCAAACGATGCAGCGTATGTACATTACGCAGACAATGAAACCATTGGTGGTATTCAGTTTGCTAATATCCCAGAAGTAACCACACCTTTAGTCTGTGATTATTCTTCAAGTATTTTATCGGCACCATTAGACGTTTCGAAGTTTGGTTTAATTTATGCAGGTGCGCAAAAAAATATTGGGCCTGCGGGTTTAACCATTGTCATCATTCGTGATGATTTGTTAGATCAAGCGAAAACAGAAATTCCAAGTATTCTAAAGTATGCTGATCAAGCAAAAAATGGTTCTATGGTAAATACACCCGCGACCTATTCATGGTATTTATCTGGCTTGGTGTTTGAATGGTTGCTAGAGCAGGGTGGTGTCGAGGCAATGCATAAAACTAATCTTGAAAAAGCCAAATTGCTTTATGGTTATATTGATGCAAGTGATTTCTACGCTAATCCAATTGCCATTCCGAATCGTTCAATTATGAATGTGCCATTTACCCTTGCAGATGAAGCGCTAGAGAAAACCTTCTTGCAAGAAGCGGAAAGTAATCATTTATTGAATTTAGCAGGACATCGTTCGGTCGGTGGTATGCGTGCCAGTATCTACAATGCTGTACCTTTGGAAGGTGTGCAGGCATTGGTCAACTTTATGGATGACTTTGCAAAACGTCACGGCTAGGCTAACCTTTTATTTAAAAGGAACGATTTCCTAAATCTTCTTTTTAAAATTTCAATTCAGATATAAAAAATCCCCTAACAATTAGGGGATTTTTTATCTTCAATCTGCTAGAAATTACAGATATTCCACGTTGACGATTTCGTATTCAACTTCACCTTGCGGGGTTTGAATTTTGGCTTCATCACCTTCGCTTTTACTGAGTAAGCCGCGTGCAATCGGAGAATTTACTGAGATTTTATTAATTTTAAAATCAGCTTCATCATCACCTACAATTTTGTAGGTTTTACGCTCTTCCGTGTCCAAATTTTCAATGGTCACAGTCACACCGAAAACCACACGACCATTCTGTTCGAGGTCATTGATATCAATCACCTGACAAGCGCCCAGTTTGCCTTCGATGTCTTGAATACGACCTTCACAGAAACCTTGTTGCTCACGAGCGGCGTGATATTCTGCATTTTCTTTCAAGTCACCGTGCTCACGTGCTTCCGCAATCGCAGCAATAATACGTGGGCGATCTACAGTTTTTAATTGCTGTAATTCTTTCTCTAAGGCAACCTTGCCTTCTGGTGTCATCGGATAACGTTGCATGACAATCCCTCACATGGGTTGGGAAATATAAATTTAAAAAAAGAAAAAGCCCGCAACCGATAAGGTGGCGGGACTTATCGGTAAAGTATTAACCTACAGTTTGTAAGTCTTGCAAGCGGTAAACATCCATCGGCAATTTAATGGCTAAAGCTTGGCATACTGCATCCGCACCATTCAAAGTCGTTGTGTTATACACTTTACCTTGAAGTGCTGAACGGCGGATCGAGAATGAATCTTCT
>JAVXBC010000054.1:0-16766 GCA_036660195.1 Acinetobacter sp. | reverse complement strand
TTTACGTGACTGGGGTGTTTCTCGTCAGCGTTATTGGGGTTGTCCAATTCCAATGGTCAATTGTGACAAGTGTGGTCAAGTCACCGTACCTGAAGAACAACTTCCTGTGGTATTACCGACCGATGTTGTTCCAGATGGTTCAGGCAATCCTTTAAATAAAATGCCTGAATTCTATGAAACCAAATGTCCTAGCTGTGGCGGCGATGCACGTCGTGAAACAGATACCTTGGATACTTTTGTAGAATCGTCTTGGTACTACGCACGTTACGCATCTCCAGACTTTACTGGCGGCATGGTAAAACCTGAAGCAGCGCAAAGCTGGCTTCCAGTGAATCAATATATCGGCGGTGTTGAGCACGCGATTCTGCATTTACTGTATGCACGTTTCTTCCATAAATTGATGCGTGATGAAGGCGTGGTACAAGGCAATGAGCCATTTACTAACTTGCTTACGCAAGGGATGGTTTTGGCTGATACATTCTACCGTGAAGCAGAAAGTGGTAAGAAAACTTGGTTTAACCCTGCGGATATTGAATTAGAAAAAGACGACAAAGGTCGTATTCTTTCAGCCAAATATTCAGGCGATGGTCAGGAAGTGGTGATCGGCGGACAAGAAAAAATGTCCAAGTCGAAAAATAATGGTATTGATCCACAAGCGATTATTGACCAATACGGCGCAGATACTGCACGTGTGTTTATGATGTTCGCTGCACCACCTGATCAATCCTTAGAATGGTCGGATGCAGGTGTTGAGGGCGCAAATCGTTTCTTGAAACGTGTATGGCGTTTGGCGACTGGCTTCTTGGAAAAAGGTAATCAAGCGACTGCGATTGATACGGCAAACTTATCGAAAGATGCGCAAGATTTACGCCGTAAAACCCATGAAACCATCCTTAAAGTCGGTGATGATATTGAACGTCGTCATGCCTTCAATACTTCTATTGCCGCATTGATGGAGTTATTGAATGCGACCAACAAATTCGAAGCAAAAGATGATAATGATGTGGCTGTTGCCCGTGAAGCAATTACTACATTACTGATATTACTTGCACCATTTGCGCCGCATTTAAGTCAAACACTTTTGGTCCAGTTTAATATTGATATTAATACGACGCTGTTCCCACAAGTGGATGAGTCTGCCCTAACCCGCAATACTCAAACGATTGTTATACAAGTGAATGGTAAACTTCGTGGCAAAGTTGAAGTCTCTGTTGATATTTCAAAAGAAGATTTATTGGCATTGGCTAAAGCATTACCAGACGTGCAACAATTCTTAACTGGCCCAACCAAGAAAGAAATTGTCGTGCCAAATAAATTGGTGAATTTGGTGGTTTAAATTTTTGCTTAAATCCCCTCTCCTTATAGGAGAGGGTTAGGGAGAGGTCATTCCCCCCATCCTAACCTTCTCCCTAAGGGAGAAGGGACTTTAGTAGAATAAACAAAACCTAATCAAAGCCTGCTGTCATTCAACGGGCTTTGATTCTAAAATGTGGTCAATTTATCAAGATTAAATCTTCCATATTTGATGGAATATCATAAGGACAAAGCATGCATTTAGTTCAACGTGTTGCTGCTATCGTTTTAGCTTTAGGTCTAAGTGCAGGCTTAGTTGGCTGTGGCTTTCATTTGAAAGGCAATGACTTTTCTACCACGCCGTTGATCTATAACAAATTAACCTTGGCTCTACCTGACAAAAACAATACCGAAGAGCTGGAAAATCGACTAAACATTTATTTAAGTGCAACAGGTGTACAACTTAGCGATGCCAATGACGCTTATGTACTTCGGGTTTTGGATTATAATCCACGTCGTCAACTCTTGAATGGCAAACTGACTGAAGTTTTACTACGTTTGACCGTGACATTCCAAATTGAAGATCGTCAAGGTCGAAAAATTACAGAGCCGCGAACTTTAACCGCTTCACGCAGCTATCAATACGATGTGGCAACCGTGAATACGGACAATCAACAAGAAGCCTATTTGAACCGCATTGTGATTGATGACATTGCCCATCAAATTACTCGTCAAATTGCCGCAAACCGCTTACCTAAAGCCCAGCCCTAGTTTCTACAAATGAAACTGGATTATGTTCAAGCCTTAAAACGTGTCAGTGAAGCACGTGGTACATGGATCTTACATGGACAAGAGCCGTTGCTTGAGCAAAATTTGCTGGATGCTTTTCGTAAAAGTTGGCAGCAAAATGAGATCGAGCGGCAACGTTACGACATTGGCAATGTCAGTGATTGGAAAAATGTTTTTAATGCGTTGAATAGCCTGTCCTTATTTTCGCAACAGCTTGCCATTGAAGTGCATGGCAATATCAAACCTGATGCCAATGGACTGAAACAACTCAAAAGCTATATTCAACATAATGAAGATAATTTATTGCTGATTGTTTTGCCTAAACAAGACAGCAGTAGCTTGAAATCTGCCTTTTTCCAAACGGTCGAAGCCAATGGTGTGGTGGTTCCCCTCACGGCGACGTATCCACAAGATCGACAACGAATTTTAACCTTAGAAGCCGATCAACTCGGCATTCAGCTTGATGCCGATGCATGGCAATGGCTGATGCAACACCATGAGCATAACTTACTAGCGGCAAAAAATAGCTTAATGCGTGTCGCGGATACTTTTTCTGAGCTGAAACTGATTCAAATTGAGCAGTTGTACGCTTGTTTACAAGATCAATCACGTTATACCACTTACGATTTAAGTGACGCATTACTCGCGGGCAATTTGGCTCAATCGGTGAAAATTTATCAGTACCTGCTTGCAGCGGGTGAACCTGATAGCTTGATTTTATGGACGCTCAGCAAAGAAATGCGTTTACTGATGCAATTGTTTGAGCAACCACACAATGCCTTGCAATTGGGCATTTGGAAAACCAAAGTATCGCAATATCAGCAAGCCTTACGGCGATTAAATGCGCAACAATTTCTCACTTGGCCAAATTTAGTATTAAGGATTGATGCGTCAATTAAAGGCATGTCGAAAGAAAATTCGGAACATTTAATGTTGCAAGCCGTTGCTGAGCTATGTGGGAAAAGTTTATTTCAAACGCATTAAACTTTCCCACATGAGACATCTTCTAGCTCCATAAAATGATGCAGATAAAGGCAATATCACGCTGCAATTAATTTGCGTAACACATAGTGCAAAATACCACCTGCCTTGAAATACTCCACTTCGTTTAAAGTATCAATACGGCACAGCACTTTAAACTGAACATGCGTACCATCTGCTCGAAGCACATCCACGTCCAGTTGTTGATGTGGTTGAATTTCGTTGGATAATCCACGAATCGAAATAGTTTCAGTCCCTGTTAAATTTAAAGATTGTCGTGTTTGTTCATCAATAAACTGTAATGGCAAGACCCCCATACCGACTAAATTCGAGCGATGAATTCGTTCAAAACTCTCCGCAATCACCGCTTTTATCCCAAGTAGATTTGTTCCTTTTGCCGCCCAATCGCGTGATGAACCTGTGCCATATTCTTTCCCTGCAATAATGACTAACGGCGTTTGTTGCTGTTGATAGCGCATTGCCGCATCATAGATTGAAAGTTTTTCTTGGCTTGGGATATGGATCGTATTTCCGCCCTCTTCGCCACCAAGCATTTCATTTTTAATACGAATATTGGCAAAGGTGCCGCGCATCATCACCTCATGATTACCGCGACGTGAACCATAAGAATTGAAATCTTTTGGCCCGACACCTTGATCTTGCAAATAGCGTCCAGCAGGGCTGTCTATTTTGATACTTCCCGCAGGAGAGATATGATCGGTGGTGACTGAATCGCCTAATACCGCCAAAATACGAGCTTGCTCAATATTACTGATCGTTTGTGGCGGATGATTGATTGTTTCAAAAAAAGGCGGATGGCGAATATAAGTCGAATTACTTTGCCAAGCGTAGGTTTGACTCTTTGGAATTTGAATGGCTTGCCAAGTCGCATCACCATCAAAAACGGCGGCATATTCTTTATGATACATGGCAGTATTTACATTTGTCAGCACTTGATCAATTTCAGTTTGGCTGGGCCAAATGTCTTTCAGGTATACATCATCGCCATTTTTGCCTTGCCCAATCGGTTGAATGGTTAAATCTGTCCGAATATTACCTGTTAAGCCATAAGCCACCACCAACGGTGGTGAAGCCAGCCAATTCGTTTTAACCAACGGATGTACACGCCCTTCAAAATTACGGTTGCCCGAAAGCACCGAAGCGACATTGAGATCGTGACACTGTATCGCTGATTCAATTGGCTCAGCTAAAGGGCCTGAGTTCCCAATACACGTCGTACATCCATAGCCCACAAGGTTATAACCCAATTGATCCAAATAAGGGGTTAATCCTGCTGCTGCTAGATAATCGGTAACAACTTTTGAACCAGGTGCCAGTGAACTTTTCACCCACGGTTTGCGCTGTAAGCCTTTCTCTATAGCTTTCTTTGCCAATAAACCTGCGGCAAGCATGACACTTGGGTTGGATGTATTGGTACATGAGGTAATTGCTGAAATCACCACATCACCATCTTGCAATGGGTAAGACTGATCATCTATGTGGCAAGATGGATTTTGATTGGTAAGATTCGCAGTTTTAACTTCTACCGCAGTCCCGCCACCTTCATTTTCTAAGCGTTCTTTGGCTTCTTTGGCAGGTTTAAGGGTCAATTGCATCAGTGCAGCAAATGTTTCGGGAACATCTGACAGCAACACACGATCTTGTGGTCGTTTTGGCCCTGCAAGACTGGCTTGCACCGTACTCATGTCTAAACTGAGTGTATCGGTAAATACTGGTTCATCGCCTGCATTTCGCCATAAACCTTGTATCTTGCTATAGGCTTCTACTAATTCAATACGTTCAGGTTGACGTCCCGTTAACGATAAATAAGCAATCGTCACTTCATCAATTGGGAAGAAACCACATGTTGCACCATATTCAGGTGCCATATTGGCAATGGTAGCACGGTCAGCCAAAGGCAAATCGGCCAAACCATCTCCATAGAATTCAACAAATTTACCCACCACACCTTTTTGCCGTAGCATTTGGGTAATGGTCAACACTAGATCAGTTGCGGTGATGCCTTCATTTAACTTTCCAGTTAACTTAAAACCAATTACTTCAGGAATCAGCATCGAAACAGGCTGACCGAGCATTGCCGCTTCGGCTTCAATTCCGCCGACACCCCAACCGAGAACCCCAAGTCCATTGATCATGGTGGTGTGTGAATCTGTTCCGACCAAGGTATCGGGAAAGGCAAAATTTTCGCCCTGTTCTTCATCGAGCCAAACGGCCTGCGCTAAATATTCTAAATTGACTTGATGACAAATACCTGTCCCCGGTGGCACAACGCGAAAGTTGTTAAACGCAGCTTGTCCCCAACGTAAAAATTGATAACGTTCACTATTGCGCTGCATTTCAATATCCACATTGGCATCAAACGCTTGCGGATTAGCAAAATAATCCACCATCACAGAATGGTCGATAACCAAATCGACAGGTGACAAGGGATTAATTCGGTTCGGATCACCGCCCGCTTGTGCCATCGCAGCACGCATGGCGGCAAGGTCAACCACAGCAGGAACACCTGTAAAATCTTGCCTCAACACACGTGCAGGTCGATATTGAATTTCTTGATCTGAACGCCGTTGTTTTTGCCAATCGACTAAAGCCTGAATATGCTCCGCCTTAACACTGGTATCATCTTCAAAACGCAATAGATTTTCTAATAACACCTTTAAAGATTTAGGGAGTTGGTCAATATTGCCTAGGTTTTTCGCAGCTTGAACCAAGCTAAAAATTTGATAGGTTTTTGCGCCAACGGTTAAGGGCTGCAATGCATTAAAACTATTGATTTTACTGTATCTGGACATCGGAGCATCCTCCCAGCGTGGCACGTTCATTCTTATCGGGTCTTTATTTAATGTATGCCTTTTCTGAAACGGATGTGTTCCCTTTTAGTTATCTTATTTTGCGCTGTAGATGATTATTTTAAATGCAAGGCTGCAAGCGAGTTGTGCCATAGTTGCTCTGCCAGCTTTTCTTGATCTAGGGATAAACTCTGCGCTAAACCCTCCAACACATAAGGCAAATTCACAGGCGTATTCCGCGTTCGATGTTCTGTTGAAGTTTGGCAACACAAAGGCGTCATATCGGGACAATCGGTTTCGATGACTAAGTTTTCCGCCCCTATCGCTTGCACCACTTGATGCAATTTTTTGGTATTTGGATTAGTGATTTGACCTGTCACACCAATTTTAAAACCCAGTTTCACCAACGCTTTTGCTTCCTCTACCCCACCACTAAAGGCATGGGCAATACCCCCCAATTTGAATTTATGTGCTTTTAAGGTCGCAATGGTTTCCGCATGGGCTTTGCGAATATGCAATAAAACTGGCTTTTTGTATTGTGTAGCGAGTACTAATTGCTCGATAAAATAATGCTGTTGCTTTGCAAACAATTCAGGTTGCTTATGCTGTTTTAAAAAAGTATCTAAACCAATTTCACCCACGGCAACACAATCTTGCTGCTGCAAAATCTGCTCCAGTCGTTGTAAATGTTCTGTTTGGTGCTGTTCAATATAAAAAGGATGCAAGCCTGGTGCGAGATAAGATTTCGGAACATTTTCCCATGTGTGTAATTGTTGATGCGTCTGAATCAGTTCATCAAATCTCGACTCGATAAAGCCAATTAGAACCAAAGCCTCCACACCCACCTGTTTAGCATTAACTGCCAGTTGTTGCCGATCATCATCAAACTCAGCAACATCAAAATGGGTGTGCGTATCAAATAGTTGCATCATTTTATAAAAAGTCCCACTTTGAATAGGGGAATTTAAGCGGATTTATTAACTACAGGCGTAGAAGCTGCATTTGGTGCTTTTACTTTAGGCTGCGGCAAATATTCAGGTTTTAACACGCCATTTAATTTATCAAATGGAATGATTAAACGTGGCAAACCCACCACATAAGGGCCAATTTCATATTCCGCATATTGCAAGATTAACCCTTGCTCAGTCAGTAAAAAATTATCCGTCAAGTGGAATGGCCAAGCCTGTTCATATTCTTTCGCATTATTGGCAGCTTTTGAATCAATAATCCACGCGGTAAAAGCCTCGTGCGCCAGTTTTTCTAAATTGGCTTTTTGTTTTGCTATGAGTAAATCAGGTAATTGAATTTGTTTCTGTTGCTTCAAATCAAAGTGATAATAACGTTGTGCAGTCGAACCGTGCGCGCCGCCCAAATAGCTACTACTATTCAGTACCACAGTGGCTAAATTTCCCTTCGCCTGCAAAATTTTAGGGCTAATATTTAAGCTAATTTCATGACTGCTGCTTAATTGTTTCAATTCCTGATCGATTCGAATAAAAGCATTCGCATAGCGCTGTGTTTGCACATCTAAATTTTGCTTGTTGGCTACCGTGCTCGCTTCCGAAGCAGCCCCCTTTGCAACGTCAGCGATGTCTAACATTTTTTCCAATTGCGTGAGAATGTCTTGTTCGATTAATTGATCAATAAATGGAAAATTACTTTGCAAACGTTCCACTGAAAAATCGGGGCACGTATTACCGTCACAGGCTGGCACACTCACCTGAACCTTGACGGTTTCACCTTTTAACGTTGGCTCTGTAGGCGTTTGCACGACGGTAGGATCTTTGGGTTTATCCTTTGAGTCATCTTTCGGTTCAGAATTGGGTTGGCATGCTGTCAGTAAAACCGCGCAAGCAAGAACGCCCACTGTATAAATTTTTTTCATCAGAAACCTATCATCCTAGTGAAGAAGACACACGCTTTTTCAATGCTAGCGAACTTCATTTAAAACTGCCACTCACACATGTAATTTCTACAAGAAGCTCGATGATTTATTTCAGCCGACTTAAAACATTTGCTGATAAATTTCAGGCTGAAGTATCTGCTTACTTTGCGCTGTGGTTAAATAAATATCA
Source organism: Acinetobacter sp. (assembly GCA_036660195.1). Classification (GTDB taxonomy): domain Bacteria; phylum Pseudomonadota; class Gammaproteobacteria; order Pseudomonadales; family Moraxellaceae; genus Acinetobacter. The sequence continues at coordinate 8,818 of JAVXBC010000054.1, read as the reverse complement.
AGCTGTGGCGCATCTTTACTAATTTCATTGGCACGATAATGCAACCCAACACCCTCTCCATCGAAGAACCAATCGGCTTGTCCCCAATATAATTTTTTCGGGACTTGCTTTTTAACATCAGTAGATTGTTGCTCCAACCATTTCTGATAAGCCGTTTGGATGATTTCATTCATCGCGTTTTGCTGCGTTTTCTGAATAATATCTAACACACTGACATTTTTTTGCGACTTACGGTCTGCGACAAAAAAATACGAACGATCTTGCACCGCTATTTCTTCTTGTTGAGTATCGACCCCAATTTGTAATAACACATACTGATTACGTTGAGAGGCAATACGTGTGTCCAAATGCAATTCATAAGCCTTATTTTTTGAATATTTTTCTTGCCATACATCAGACTTCTTAACGTAAGCATCAATCGCTTGCTGCAAGTTTAAATTTTGATTTTGTCCAATTTGTTGCTGAATCACATGAGCTTGATTTTTGGCAATCCACGCATTTAACCATTGATCTTGGGTTTGAATCGTTTGGACGTCTAAATCAATGCAATTTTTCTTTTCGCAAAATGGCAAGGCATAATTGGCTTTGGATTGCTTCATATTTAAATAGGGTAAAACCTCTGCTTTTTCTGCAGCAGGCGTTGGATTTGAAGGCGCAGATGTTACGGTCTCAGCGTTCCGTTGATGATTCCAAAACAGAAAAATACTGATCACGATAAGCAACAATACGGTCGTAACGGCAACCGCAATCCAGTTTTTCTTAGTTAAAGTCATTTGATCATCCATCTTATTTTCAATAACAAAACAGCTTCTTAAAGAAGCTGTCTGTCAAAATTTATACTTAATGTTCGCGTGTGTTACGGAACTGAATATCGGGCCAACGCTCTTGCATCAATTGCAAATTCACACGGCTTGGTGCGAGATAAGTTAAGTGCCCGCCACCATCAACCGACAATTGATCATGGGCTTTTTTCTTAAATTCATTGAATATTTTTTCATCATCACAATGCACCCAACGAACGGTATGCACACTGACCTGCTCGTAGACGCAGTCCACTTTATATTCTTCTTTCAGACGATATGCAACCACATCAAACTGTAACACCCCAACTGCACCAACAATCAGATCGTTATTCATTTGCGGCATAAATACCTGTGTTGCACCTTCTTCCGACAGCTCTTTTAAGCCTTTTTGAAGTTGCTTCGATTTCAAAGGATCTTTTAGGCGAACACGACGGAACATTTCAGGGGCAAAATGTGGAATACCCGTGAAATGGAGTTTTTCACCGCTGGTAAACGTATCACCAATTTGAATGGTACCGTGGTTATGCAAGCCAATAATGTCACCCGGCCACGCTTCTTCCAAATGTTCACGCTCACCTGCAAGGAAAGTCAATGCATCACTAATTCGCACCTCTTTACCAATGCGCACATGATTCATTTTCAAGCCTTTTTCGTATTTACCTGAGCAAATACGCATAAAAGCAATACGGTCACGATGTTTCGGATCCATATTGGCTTGAATTTTAAATACAAATCCTGTGAAGCCTTCTTCACTAGCTTCGACAGTACGTTCTTGGGTTGGATGCGCTTTAGGTTCTGGTGCCCATTTTATAAAAGCATCCAATACCTGATCTACCGCAAAGTTACCGAGAGCTGTACCAAATAACACAGGCGTTTGCTTACCCTGCAAAAATAATTCTCGGTCTAAAGGCTCATTCGCCAATTGCACCAATTCAAGCGATTCTTCGAACGATGCCCAAGCCAACTCACCGACTTTTTCACGAATGTCCGCATGGTCGTAGCCATCACGGATTTCAATATCGGTGATCGTTGATCCAAAACCAGCTTTATAAACGTAGAGTTTGTTTTCTAACAGATTATAAACACCTGCGAAATCTCTCCCCATGCCTAGAGGCCAAGTTAAAGGTACACAACGAATCTTTAAGACATTTTCAATTTCATCAAGTAGCTCTAATGGCTCACGAATTTCACGGTCCATTTTATTGACGAATGAAATGATTGGTGTATCGCGCATCCGACACACTTCCATCAATTTGATGGTACGTTCTTCAACACCTTTCGCACCATCAATCACCATCAGCGCAGAATCGACTGCAGTCAACGTGCGATAAGTATCTTCCGAGAAGTCTTCATGTCCGGGGGTATCGAGTAGGTTGATGGTGTGTTTCTTGAAAGGGAATTGCATCACCGACGTGGTAATCGAAATCCCACGTTCTTTTTCCATTTCCATCCAGTCAGACGTCGCCGCACGATCAGACTTACGACTTTTCACCATCCCCGCAACTTGAATGGCTTTACCCCATAACAGCAATTTTTCTGTCATGGTGGTTTTACCCGCATCGGGGTGGGAAATAATCGCAAAGGTACGTCGTTGCGCAACTTGCGCCGCTAATTCATCTTTAAACATGAGAGGAAATCTTCAATATGTACACAGTTATGTACACATTTATAAATATGTACTTGAACTGAAAAAGTGGAAATTTAAAATTGGCGTAATTGTAACAGATTTAGAGAATATGTTTTATGCATTGTTGGATGATGTCGCAACGTACCTATTGAGTAACATAGTTTTATAAATTAAACCTATATCTTTGCTTCGAACTTTTAAGTTTTTGGGATGGTCCGTTCAATTACTCTAGCCTCGACTCAACTTTACTCCGCTATTTTTAGCAAATTACCACGCTAGCTAGATTGGTTTTGCTCCACCATTTACACTAATCCAGCATTGATAATTCTTGATCCTTCCAGTTTCAATATTGAAAAGTTTAGTGTCCCTTTCTATTCTTTTTAAAATAAATAGTTAAGGTGAGCCACATTACAAGTAAATGTGAACTCGCGAAAAAATTCCATAGACTGTCATCAATAGGGAATTTCCAAGAAATATTCAAAAATATAGCTATAACTAATATCCAAATAAATATGGAAAGAATTAAAGCTATTATTTTTAGGTTATATTCTCTATTGTTAAATTTATTAAGAAAATTGAAGAGCTTTATTGAAAAGAAAAGTGCAATAATTGTTATTATCATTGCGTAAAAAGCACCAAATCCTATTAAAAAAAGCTTATTATCTAGCAACTCAAATATCCTATTGATAGCTGATTAAAAAGTTGACGAACTTTTATCGCTCGTCAACTTAAGCTCATTACTACCAACACTCGACTGTAAATGAAAGGCTTAACGCAATTGCACAGCTTGTTCAAGCTGAGTCAAAATTGGGTTCAGCAAGGCTTGTTTACGCTTAAAGCTGGCTTTATTGACAATCAAACGTGAAGAAACTTTGCAAATTTCTTCTAAAGGCTCTAAGCCATTGGCACGCAAAGTATTGCCCGTATCGACCACATCGACAATGTAATCACCCAAACCAACCAACGGTGCAAGCTCCATTGAACCATAGAGCTTAATCACATCCACTTGCTCACCTAAACTTGCATAATATTGACGAGTTAAATTCACATATTTGGTGGCAATTTTCAGACGACCTTTCGGACGTTGCATACCCACTTTACCAGCAGTCATTAACTTACATATCGCAATTTTAAGATCAAGCAATTCATACACATGCTGCGCGCCATGCTCCATCAATACATCTTTACCCGCCACACCAAAATCCGCTGCACCATTTTCCACATAGGTGGGCACATCAGAAGCACGTAAAATTAAAATACGTACTTTTTGATGGGTTGTCGGAAAAATCAGTTTTCGTGATTTTTCTGGGTCTTCAAGTAGGTTGATGCCTGCATTGGCAAGCAAGGGCAAGGTTTCCTTTAAAATACGACCTTTACTGAGCGCTAAAGTTAAACCATGATCAAAATTCCCCATTACATCAAAATTTGGATCATCGTTTCTTAAGTCATTCATGCTGTTACTCGCTTAATCTGCGCACCTAAACTTTGCAATTTTTCTTCAATCTGTTCATAGCCACGATCAATATGGTAAATACGATCAATCAGTGTTTCACCATCAGCAACCAATGCAGCCAATACCAATGAAAATGATGCACGTAAATCCGTTGCCATCACAGGTGCAGCTTGTAGGGTTTCTACGCCTGTTACTACAGCATCATGCCCTTCCACTTGAATATTAGCACCCATACGAGACAATTCAGGCACATGCATAAAACGGTTTTCAAAAATTGTTTCTGAAATTGTGGCAAAACCACGACCAATCACATTGACTGCCATGAGTTGCGCTTGCATATCCGTCGGAAATTCAGGATGTGGCAATGTTCTAAAACTCACCGCTTTCGGGCGTTTTCCTTGCATGTCCAGTTCAATCCAGTCATCGCCACGAGTCACTTCCGCGCCCATTTCTTCAAACTTTTCCAGCACCGCTTCGAGCAATGAAGGGTCGGTATGCGTGGTTTTCACTCGACCGCCTGTAATGGCAGCTGCGGCTAAATATGAACCTGTTTCAATACGATCTGCCACGACTGCATATTCACAACCATGTAGACTTTCAACACCTGTGACGATCAAAGTATCCGTATCTAAACCTTCGATTTTGGCACCCATTTTAATCAGCATTTGTGCCAAATCAGTAATTTCAGGTTCACGTGCTGCATTACGGATTGTGGTCACACCATCCGCCAAAACTGCCGCCATTAAGATGTTTTCTGTACCGCCAACCGTGACCATATCGAAAACAACTTCGCCACCTTTTAAACGACCATCAATAGATGCATGCACATAACCATTTTCAACTTCAATGTGCGCACCTAAAGCCTCTAAGGCTTTTAAATGTTGATCGACTGGACGTGAGCCAATGGCACAACCACCTGGTAGTGACACTTGAGCATTACCATAACGTGCCAATAATGGACCAAGCACCAAAATAGAAGCACGCATGGTTTTAACCAATTCATACGGTGCAAATTGATTATCTAAAGTTGAGGTATCCGCGCGAACGGTATCCCCTTCGTAATGCATCGTGATGCCTAGACCAGCAATCAATTTCACCAATGTATTTACATCTTTTAAATGTGGCACATTGGTTAGGGTAATCGGAGAATCTGCAAGGATCATTGCCGCGAGTAATGGCAATGCCGCATTTTTAGCACCCGAAATACGCACTTCACCGTCGAGCTTAACCCCACCCTTAATTAGAAATTTATCCATGAATTATTAAGCTCCGAAAAGACTTGCTTTGCGCCATTCTTCTTTTGTTAGTGCGCGAATGGTGACTGCATGAACTTCACCACTCGCAATATATGAATTTAGAGGTGCATAAACAGCTTGTTGACGAGTAATCGTGCGTTTACCCTCAAACTGATCATCAACAATACGAAGGTCAAATTTACCTGCTTGTCCACTCACTGCTATATCTGCTTCAGGAAAGGCATCTTTTAAAATTTGCGTGAGTTGATCAGTATTCATTGCCAAGACCTCTTATGCAACCGTGAGCGTAAACCAGTTATTTTACTATAATTTGTGTGCATAATTCAGTAAGCAGTTTCAATTTTATCTATAAAAAAAGAGGCTCTATAAAAAAGCCTCTAAAAATTTCAAAAACCATCAGGTTAATAAAGCGAGCTCATGTTGATAAGCACATTGCATTTTTCGATGTTTCGAAAGCTGTCGTTTTAATTTTTCAGTTAATTTTTTAATTGAAGTATACATGTCATCGGCTGTGGCCTGTGCGAACAACTCAATTCCCGGTAAACGGATAATGGCTTCGGCGATATGATTTGCACTTCCTTTATGCGATCGCTTGTCAATTTGATGGTCTTTAGCCAGCTTGATTTGCATACTATTCACTTGATCTAGATGCTTGGTCATGTGACTAAACTTTTCTTTTATATCGGCTTCAATTGCGGGTGTAATGGCTAAATGGTGTCCACGAATCGTAATTTGCATAATTCTATCCCTCACCTTTTCTTCGGTTACAAGAACATCGCTTCCGCAAATTTAATGCATATTAGAGATTCAACATCCATTAAATCATTGCAGCGATCCCTCTAGTGACAATTAAAAAATTTCATTATTTCGTCATAATGAGCACTTAGAATAGTCACACCTTGAAATTCAGATCAAGACTTTTCTTTCAGAAGACGATGGAATATGTAACGATTCACGATACTTTGCAACCGTCCGTCGCGCCACCTCAATCCCCTCTTTTTTCAACATCTCAGCAATTGCATTATCAGACAATGGCTTACATGGATTTTCACTGGCAATCAGCTTTTTAATCATGGCGCGAATGGCAGTAGATGATGCTTCGCCGCCTGTTGACGTACCGACATGACTTGAGAAAAAATATTTTAATTCAAATAAACCACGTGGCGTGAGCATGTATTTATTGGTGGTCACACGTGAAACAGTCGATTCATGCAATTCAACTTCATCCGCCACGTCTTTGAGGATAAGCGGTTTCATTGCTTCAGGCCCCTGTTCTAAAAAGGCACGCTGATGCTCCACAATACAAGTTGCCACTTTCAATAATGTTTTATGACGCTCATCAATACTTTTGATAAAGTTCTTCGCTTCCAACATCTGATTGCGCAAATAAACATTATCGTCGCTCTGATCGGCTCGACGAATCATTCTGGAGTAAAACGAATTGACACGTAACTTCGGTAAGATGTCAGGATTGAGTTGCACCTGCCAATGTTGATCTTTTTTCGCCACCACCACATCGGGCACTTGATATTCAGATTCTTGCTGATTAAATTCTAATCCCGGATAGGGTTTTAGAGTTTTTAAAACATCAATGGCACTTTTGAGTTGCTCTTTAGACAAACCCGTTTGTTTGAGTAATTTATTTAAATCATTTGAAATCAAAAGTTCATAGCATTTGAGCAAACATTTTGCTTCAGCTACATAGGTAATATTTTGGTTGAGTGCGTCCAATTGAATGCTTAAACACTCTGCCAAATTACGAGAGCCCACCCCAATCGGGTCTAAACGCTGTATATGTTTTAAAACGACGATAATCTCATCATGTTCGACTTCTTCATCATGATCTATTTCAAGCAATAATCGACTCACTGCCTGCAAAATATCGTCCAGTTCTGCATCCAGAAAACCTTTATCGTCTAAAGAATCAACCAAACAATAGGCAATTAATTTATCGACCATGGAAAAATGAAGCAGATTCACTTGCTGCAAAATGTGTTCTTTTAAACTCAGTTCAGCCTGTCGATTATCTTCTCGTTCTTCATATTCAGGCGACCCAAGGGCGGTAGATTGATGCGTATAGATGTCATCCCATTCTGTATCGACAGGTAAATCATTGGGAAGATGGTCGGCATTTATTTCTGTGGTTAAATCTGCCGATTCTTTATCTTCAAGTGTAGATAAACTTTCAACTGTATTTTGATCTTCAATTTTTTCTAAAAGTGGATTACTATCAAGTTGGATTTGAATTTCTTGTTCTAGTTCCAAGCTTGAAAGTTGTAAAAGCCTAATTGCTTGCTGTAATTGAGGCGTCAACGAAAGACTATTCGCAACTTTCAATCCAACAGATAGCTTCATACGATTCCTTTATGCAAAATAAGCAAAAAACATGCCTATAAAAATATTTATAACATAAAGTAATGTTTTCTCCTATGGGGAATTAAAATTTTGCACAACATCAAATTCCAAAGATCAACTCATCGAAGTACAAAGATTGAAAGATGAGAGTCTTTTGCTACTATTTTATTTCCAGTTTGATGGTTTTAACTCATCACGAACAGTAAAACTACTACAAGCAGAGAAAACACCTGAGCTTATGCATTATATGGATCAAATCAATGTTGTAGTAAATTATGTAAACCAGACTTTTAGTTTATTTAATGAAGTGGAAAAAGTGAGACCTAAAAAATTAATTAAATAAATTAAAGTTTGCGGTGAGATTATGGTGTTTAGTTTTATATGGGTAATTTATGAAATATTATAAGGTAATAATTTTTGGATTGATTTTGTATAGCAGTTTTATGCTTATACAGGTTTTTACTGTTGAAGGTTATAATGGGTTGAAGTTTTTAAGTTTTTATATGTTTGTTGCTGCTTGGTTCGTTGCATGGTGGATGGGTTGGTTATATCCTCAAGCAGATGGTAGTGACATAAAAAAGCTTAAGAAGGGTCATCTATTTATTTCTGTTTATTTTATACTGTTATTTCCTATGGCTTTTGGTTTGAATCAAAAGTTTGCAATTTTATTTTTTGATGTAGATGAATATGCTGCAGAGTTAAAGAGTGCTAAAGTTATTATGGATGGGGGGTTAAATCTAATTTAAATAGATTTTCAGGGACTGATGTGTTTCCAGTAATGAAAGTTGCGAATAGTAATGAAGGGGGGATCCCAGCTTGTAACTTACTTTTATTAAATGATTGTGAGTATGGTTATAAGAAAGGCGAATCTTTTGATATTAAATTTGTAAACAATCTAGGCTATCCACTTAAGTATCGAACGTTAATTTTTGAGATTAAATCTGATAAATTTTATAAAGGTGTTGATTATCATTTGGGGCTTTATAAAAAAAATAAAACATTTGTCTTTTACTTTGTTTTTTTTATCATGTTGCCGTCATTGACAATTACATTTTTAATACCATCTATTGTTCATAATAAAGTCAAAGCTGCTAAAGGGGTTCAGTGAATGAGTAATAGAAATATTAACCTAAAAGAAAAAATATTAACACTAAGTAAGACTGAGACTGTCTAGCGCCACAACTTACGAAGTATATTCTCAGGTGGAGTTCCAACAAAGTTCACAATAATCTCACATTTTCTCAACCCAATAAAAAAACCTCCCAACGTTAGTTGGGAGGTTTAGTATTTAAAAGCTGGCGATGACTTACTCTCACATGGCAAA
>JAVXBC010000053.1:0-17090 GCA_036660195.1 Acinetobacter sp. | reverse complement strand
CAAACGGAAAAATAATTATCACTTCGCAATGTTATTTAAACAATTTTTATTGAAATCAGTGTATATAATGAATCCTTTTACATTGTACTGGATTGGAATCTTATGTCCGATTGGCCACCAAAACCACAAAATGAACCTACAAATAGCAATAACGTTTCGGGCAAAGAATGGCAAATTTTAGAAAAAGCCGTCTTAGCTTCTGTAGAAGAACAGCGTCGTAGCCGTCGTTGGAGTATTTTCTTTAAATGCTTAGGCTTTGCATATCTATTAATCGTGTTAATGGCGATGACCAAGAGTTGCTCTACAGATTCTTCGGAAAAAGCCACTGCAAGTATGGGCAGTGACCATTTAGCTGTGGTGAATATTGTTGGAACCATTGATTCCTCGAGCAGTCAATCGACTGTCAATAGTGATGACACCAGCAAGGCTCTAAAACGTGCATTTGAAGCGAAAAGTAGCAAAGCAATTGCATTAAATATTAACTCGCCTGGCGGTTCACCAGTCCAGTCCGATGAAATTTGGCAAGAAATTCGCTATTTGAAAAAGCAATATCCGAATAAAAAAGTCTATGCGGTCATTGGCGATATGGGCGCATCAGGTGCGTATTATATTGCTTCTGCGGCAGATGAAATTATTGTCAATCCATCAAGTTTGGTCGGTTCAATTGGCGTGATTATGCCGAATTATGGTTTAAGTGGTTTGGCACAGAAACTTGGTGTTGAAGACCGTACTTTAACCTCAGGCAATAATAAAGACATTCTCAGCATGACCAAACCGATTAATCCTGCACAGCAAGCCCATGTGCAAGCGGTGTTGGATAATGTGCATAGCCATTTTATTCGCGCCGTGAAAGAAGGTCGTGGTAAACGTCTAAAATCGAATGATCCAGCAATATTCTCAGGTTTATTTTGGACGGGCGAGCAGGCGGTTGCACTTGGAATTGCCGATCGTAATGGCAGTATTACCACCTTAATGCGTGAATTGAATGTAAAACAAAAAGTGGATTACACCATTCAGCGCAATCCTTTAGAGTCAATTTTAGGTCGTGTTGGTGCACAAATCGGTGAAGGCATTAGCAGTTCATTGGCAGCTCAACTACAGACCCAGCAAAACGCTAAAATACAATAGCGTAAATATTATTGCGCTCCGAGCGGAATATATTCCTCATAATAAGGCTGTGATATTTCACAGCCTTATTTTTTATCGTAACTAGACAGTTCTCCCTTTTCAATTGCAATGAAGTCGCAACGCGAGATAATTGACCAATCAATAAACACACTTAAAGACTCGCTTATGAAACCTTTGATTCATTTTGCACATGCCAATGGTGTTCCTTCAAAAGTTTATCAAAAGCTGTTTGATCAGTTGCAAGATCAATACGACATCATCTATGTTGCCGAGATTGGCACAGATCAACGTTATCCGATTACGCATGGTTGGACGCATTTGGTTGACCAGATTATTGATAGTATTGTGCAGCAAGCACAAGGGCGCAAAGTAATTGGTTTAGGGCATTCTTTGGGTTCGGTATTAACCTTAATGGCAGCCTATCGACGTCCTGAACTATTTTCACAAGTGATCATGCTCGACCCGCCTTTAATTATTGGCAAGGCTTCTTTGGCTTTACATTTAGCCAAGATATTCAAACCGAAAATTGTTGATAAAGTCACACCTGCGGGTTTATCTGATCGTCGTCGTGATCATTGGGAGTCATGTGAGCAAGCGGCTGAATTGTTAGGTTCGAGAGGTTTCTATCAGCATTTTGATGCCGATTGTTTTCAAGCCTATATTGATCATGCGTTGAAGGTTGATCAAGTGCGTGGTGGTGTGACCTTAACCATTCCGAAAGCGGCTGAAGTGAAGTTGTTTAGAACCACACCGTCGATGTGGTGGTTGCCGATGCAGAAACCTAAAGTGCCTGTACATTTAGTGGTGGGAAGCGATAGTGTGTTTCTGAAAAATAAATTTCCACAGATTGCTCAAAAGAAATTGGGGATTCCTTTTTCGATTATGGATGGCGGTCATATGTTTCCATTAGAGCATCCATTGGAAACGGTAGAAAAGATTAAACGTTTGATCGATATCAAATAGGGTTTCAGTTCAGAGAAAGAGTTTGTCCTAAGTTTTAAAAATAGCTAATCTCAACGGGGTCTTGGTAGCACTTTACTCAATTTCAGCATCCGCCTTCCGCTGGAGTTACTTTGGTTTTGCCCAAAGTAACCAAAGGCATTGTCATTCACAAAACCTGTTTAGTTCTTGGATTTATTTCATTACTTCGCAGAAACACTATTAAAAAAAACCATACAGGTTGTGAATGACTCTTCCGAGTATCCTGTTTTATGCAATTTCTTTTAACATTGAGAGCAGTGAAAATATCAGTAAATCTAACCTATTTTACTTTATCATTGAGCAAACTGAATAGGTCGTTCTAAAGGCTTTTGATTGAAATAGGCTTGACCATGTTGCCACGTCAATTGACCTGTACAAAACCATTCAACTACTTGTGGATAAAGCACATGTTCGAGTTGATGTACTTTTTGCGCTAGAGTTTCAACAGTATCATTTGGACTGACGTGTAATGCAGATTGCGCAATTTCTTGCCCAGCATCTAATTCTGCCGTAACAAAGTGAACCGTGCAGCCGTGTAGTCGATCACCCGTATTAAGCACACGCTGATGGGTACGAACACCTTTATAAAAAGGCAGTAGAGAAGGGTGAATATTAAGCATTTTACCTTGCCATTGGCTGACAAAGTTTGGCGTTAATATCCGCATAAAGCCTGCAAGAATCACTAAATCAACTTGCCATGCAAGCAATTGCTGCTGCATGGCTGCATCGAAGCTTTCTCGATTTGGATAATCTTGATGTGAAATAACCGCGGTTGCGATATTTGCATCTTGTGCACGTTGTAAAGCATACGCATCGGTTTTGTTGGAGAGTACTCCAATAATTTTCCCTGATCCAAACCCAGTTTGGGCATCGATCAGGGCTTGTAAATTGCTACCGTTGCCAGAAACAAGTACCGCAATTTTCATTAGGCAAAGATCACACGAATCTTTTCGTCTGCACCTTCAACCGATTCAGCATTTTCTTGGATAAATCCAATTTTCCATGCTTTCTCACCTTGAGCATTTAACAAGTCAATTGTTTTCTGCGCATCATTTTCATCAACTGCAATGACCATACCCACGCCACAGTTAAAGGTGCGATACATTTCAAAGCGTTCGACATTACCTTCACGTTGCAATAGTTGGAATAATTCAGACCATTCCCAGCTTGATTCATCAATCACAGCTTGAGCACCATTTGGCAATACACGTGGTAAATTACCTGGCAAACCGCCACCTGTAATATGCGCCATCGCGTGAACATCAACTTGTTTGCACAGTTCGAGCACTGGTTTTACATAAATGCGAGTAGGTTCCATTGCAACATCAGCAAGAGGACGACCATCTACGATTTGGTTTAAATCGACATTTTTTACATCTATAATTTTACGCAATAATGAATAACCATTTGAATGTGCACCACTTGATGCCACACCAATTAATACATCACCAGATTTTACCTTGGTGCCATCAATAATTTTGCTGTGTTCAACTACACCTACGGCAAAACCAGCCAAATCGTAATCTTCGCCTTCGTACATACCAGGCATTTCAGCAGTTTCACCACCGACCAATGCACAGCCAGCAAGCTCACAACCTTTACCAATACCTGTCACAACATTTGCTGCAACTTCCACATTCAAATGGCCTGTTGCATAGTAATCTAAGAAAAATAAAGGTTCTGCGCCACAAACAAGCAAATCGTTCACGCACATCGCAACAAGGTCTTGACCAATGGTATCGTGACGATTCAAGTTTAAGGCTAAGCGCAATTTTGTGCCTACACCATCTGTACCTGAAACCAATACAGGTTCTTCATAACCTTTAGGAATTTTACAAAGAGCACCAAAACCACCTAAACCGCCCATCACTTCGGGACGTGAGGTGCGTTTCGCGACTGACTTGATACGATCGACGAGTGCGTCGCCCGCTTCAATGTCGACGCCCGCATCTTTATAGCTTAAACCAGTAGAAGTTGAGTTGCTCATAGTGAAGTCTCCGCATTGGCGGCAGATTATAACCGAATATACGAAACTCTTATGTTATTTATGTCCGAAAATGCTATCTTTATTTAAAAATTTATTCATTTATAACGATTAGATTAGAAAAGGCTAGGTTTTATGCAAGATCAGGTTTTACGTCGTATTTTTATTCTGGCTGGACTGGCATTACTCCTATGGGTGCTATACCTATTAAAACCTGTTGTGCTGCCATTTGTGGGCGCATTTTTCATCGCTTATTTATTTAGTCCTTTAGTCGATTTGCTGCTGAAGTTTAAGCTTCCTCGCTGGCTCGCCATTAGTGCGGTATTTGTTGGTATTGGTGTGACCGTAACCATAGTGTTGTGGTTTTTGGTGCCATTGGTTTGGAAGCAATTAATCTATGCCCGCGATAGTCTCCCAGCAGGTATTCATTGGGTCAATGGAACTTTATTGCCGTGGGTGTCCAAGACTTTTAATGTCATTCCAATGGAAATTGACACTGAACAAATTTCCAAAGCCATGATGGATTATATTCAGACCAATTATAGTGCTGATAGTATTCAAACGGTTGCTTTACGCATAGCACAATCGGGGTTGAACTTTATTCAATTGGGCGGTGTGGTTCTGCTGATTCCAATTATTGCGTTCTATTTTTTATTAGACTGGGACAAAATGCTGCAAAGCTTTCGACGTTTGATTCCGCGTCCTTATGAGCATTCAACTTTATCAATTGTTCGTGAATGTCACAGTGTTTTGGGTGCTTTTGTTAAAGGTCAATTCTTGGTAATGCTTTTGCTCGGTATTGTTTATGCCGTCGGTTTGCAGCTCATTGGTTTGGAGGTGGGTTTAATTATTGGCATGGTCGCTGGTTTGGCCAGTATCATTCCTTATCTCGGCTTTGCAGTTGGGATGATTGCCGCTGTAATTGCGTCTTTGTTTCAGTTTGGTTTGGATTGGACACAATTACTTTTGGTTGGCGTGGTATTCATGATCGGTCAAATGATTGAAGGTTATATTCTTCAACCATTTTTATTGGGTGATAAGATTGGACTTTCACCCGTTGCGGTAGTATTTGCCGTATTGGCAGGCGCACAGTTAGCAGGTTTTCTCGGGATGTTAATCGCACTGCCTGTAGCAGCCGTAATTGTGGTGTTACTAAGACATGCACGAGACCACTATCAACAAAGCAATTTATACGGCTCGTCACCTGAGATTGCGGGAGCACATCACGAGATTTCTCAGGTTTATATTAATGCCGAAAATGTAGAACTTGATATAGAAGTCAAAAACTCTCAAGATACAACGTCATTACATTCTGACGATTTGAAATAAATCTGGAAGCTCTTAACCTTATGCGTCAACTGCAACTGAATATAGAACCTCAACTGGATGCCCGAATTAGTGATTTTTCGGGGCCAGGCTGGGGGCATGTGGTTGATGCCATTCGGCAGTTACACACAGGTTTGGTGAGTCGATTTTATGTCTATGGTGGTGCAGGAACTGGCAAAAGTCATTTGCTATCGGCAATCTGTGATTCCTATTTGGAGTTAGGGCGTTCTGCCATTAAAGTTTCTTTATTGGAATTGTTGGATGCGCCAATCGAGGCGATTAGTTCTCTTGAATTTTATGACTTAGTGGCATTAGATGATATTGAGGCAATTAGTGGTGTTCTGCATTGGCAAAAAGCAGTGTTTCATTTAATCAATAATCATGAAGGGCAACTTGTTTTTTCTTCGAGAGTTGCACCGATAGAACTAAAGCTGGAATTACCAGATTTACAGTCTAGGCTTACACAAGCCGTCAGCGTAAAAGTTCCGAGTGGAAACTCATATGCTGATCGCCAAGCGTTATTGCAGTCTGTCATGCTTCGTCGCGGAATTCATTTTGACCAACCTATGATTGACTATTTGCTGACCAATGGCCCATATCAAGCTTCATTATTATTACAAACACTTGCTCAGCTTGAAAAGATGCTCAAAGGCGAGAAAACCAAGCTGTCAAGCACTACACTCAAGCAGATTTATGCCCTGATTGATGAATATCGTCAATAGCATAAAAATTCTTGAGTAATTGCTAGAGCTGTGACAAAGTACGCACAAAGGATGTGGTTGCAAAATTATACTTTGCAATATTAAAAAAATGAAAAATACAAGGAGATCGGTATGCTCAAACGGACGCTTGCCTGCGCTTTATTTGCGATTACTGGACATGCATATTCTGCAGATATTCAAGTCACTACATTAGTTGATGAAGATAAAGACGATACCGTTTGTTCATTACGCGAAGCTGTAGAGTTCCTCAATAAAAGAGCTGACAAAACTTTTGAGAATGGCTATCACGGTTGTGGTGATAAAGACGCGACTTCAATTATAGTTTTAGGGCGTGACAAGGTTTATACACTTAATAAAGCGCTTGAAATTAAATCGGCGATGACAATTAATACTGCGAGTAGCGGTAATTTTAATGATGATAAAAAAGGGATAAATAATGCAACCATCAAAATGGTGGGAACAGAACGTCTGTTTCTAATTAGTGATGGTAGTGTTGAAAATGCCTTGATTTCTGTAAATTTCAATGAGCTGAATTTACAAGGATCCGCCACGAAAATCAATGATGGTGGTTTAATCTATAATCGTGAGGCATTGAATATTCAATACTCACGTTTGACGGGCGGTAATGCTGTTCGTGGCGGTGCAATTTATAACGCTGGAATTTTGGCTGACGCACAAAAAACGGCAGGTGCGATTTCGATAAATAATAGTATCTTACAACAAAATAAAGCCGATCAAGGTGCTGTCATTTATAGTGAAATGCCTTTGTATCTCATTGTTGATTCTGTAATTCGTGATAATGAAGGTTCTACAACAGCTAATGGTTCTCTGTTATTTTCACAAACAGGTTTTACCGATAAAACGATTGCTGGTGCATTAGTAGGTCGAGTTTCTGGGTTGCGTAACTCTACCATTTTTCACAATAAAGGTGGTTATGTTGCCAATATTCGTGAAGGCATGATTTTAAATAATGTCACCATGATTAAGAATGCCGCTGGTTTGTATTTGCAAGCACCAAAATGGAATTCAACGACAACTACTGGTGATACGACAACTACGACGCCTTTTACCAGTGCTCATGTTTCAAATAGTATTATAGTGGACAATAACAACAAAAACTGCGTAGCAGCAGCTGATGATGCGACCGAGGTTCAAAGTAATTTAACTGAATCTGAATGTAACTTAAATGCTCCAGCTGAGCGACCTAACCTTATTTGGAATAAAACAGACCCAAATCAACAACTCATTGCTGGTGGAACAGATGATCAAGGAGTCTGTGCCGCGCCGCCCGCTAAAGGTCTATTGTGCCCTTACTCAACGCCAAAAGATCAAATGTTGGGTTTCTTCAAGCCACGTTTATTAATCGCGTATAACCAACTTTCTGATTCTTTAATCATAAACAAAGGTCGAATTTACAGTGATGGTAGTACAGTCGGTTTAGCAAGTTGTGAAAATACAGATCAACGTGGAAAATCGCGTAGTAGTTATCAAGAATTATGTGATTTAGGCGCAATTGAACTCGTTGTTGATCGGACTGATATCCCAATCGTAGGTAAAGATATTTTGTATGGAGAAATTGCTAAATTTACGATTGCAGACAGTTTATTAGATGGCGAGTTAATTGATCCAGAGTCATGTAAAGTAATTCTAGGAAAACCACTTGATGCAAATGGTCAGCCATGGCAAAGAGGCTGTTTAGTAATTCAACAAACAGAAACACCCTCAAAAGGAAAATTGACTTTAGACCAAGATGGTAATGTGACTTATGTACCTGACAGCAATTGGCACGGTGCGGATAAGTTTAACTTGAGGGTAATGACGACAACGACGCGTTTTAATGACGAATCAAACTATTACATTAGCATTCCGACCACGATTGTTCAGGACCCGCACAATAATTTCCAAAGTAAAACTGTGAATGTCGGTGGCGGTAGTTTTGGGATAGGGGCTATTTTTGCATTGTTCGGTTTGATTAGATTACGTCGTTTTAAAGCATAATCAGGGAAGATGAGATGAAAAACTATAAAAAAGCCGCATTGGCAACCATGGTTCTTGCCGCTATGCCTTTGTTAGCTGCGACGAGTAACACTGCGATTAAAGTCACCACATTTGCGGATGAAGATGGTGAAAATAAAAACGCTTGTTCGCTGCGAGAGGCCTTAAAAACAGCCGCAGATCGCAGATCGTATGGTGGATGTACTGTTGTGGATATCACATCGGTTTCGACCAAGGTAATCCAGCTTGAAGCGGGAACCTATAGTTTAGACAAAGAGCTTGCACCAGAAGTCAATGTATCGATTATAGGGAAACTGCCAGCTGATTGGGAAAGAAAGAATATTATTACGAATGACTTTCCGGCTCAAACTGGTTTAGAGACGATTATTACCGCAAAAAATGCGACTCGACTTTTTAATACCACAGTAGGTAATCGATTTTTAGGCTTAACTCATATTATTTTGAAAGATGGTAATACTTCGGACCGTGGCGGAGCAATTTATGCAGGCGCTGATGTTAATTTACTGAATACTCAAATTTTAAATTCACAGGCAGCTAAAGAAGGGGGGGCTATTTTTATGGCAGGCCCTTTCGCCTCACTCACAATTAATCACAGTTTAATTCAAGGCAACCAAGCACCTAAAGCCAGTGTAATTGCCATGAGCTGTTTCAATGATAATGTATACTCAAAACGTGACATCGATATTACCACGAGTAGTTTAATCGGAAATGGTTCGAATGCTTCCAGTAGTATGTTGGAATTCTGTGGAGAACCAGATGTTAATTTGAGCACGAATACCATCGCGAAAAATATTGCGAGCTCTACTAACGGTAGTATTATCAAATTTACTGGCGATACTAAAGCGGGTACAGAAACGAATAATACGTCGAGTATTTTAAGTAATGCGAGTATTTTGACACTAAACAGTAATACGATTGTTGAAAACACAGCGAATACGACCTTTTTATACGATAAAATGGGACTTAAGGCTTTAAGTTTCAATTTGCTAGCCTACAATATTGGTACGAATGCTTGTCGTTATTTATTGGGACCTGCTGCAGACGAAAAACTTGTTGGAGTGGGGCTAGTTTATAATGCATTGGCATTAGTTGGGGCGAATAAATGTGATGTACCTACTGCATCATTACCTACTGATCATACTAATATTGATGTAAGTGGTATTAATGATGTTAGGACACTATTGAGCCCATTACAAACCGCTTCTGAAGCGACGGCTTTTTTACCAATATATTACCCAAAAAATAACAATACGAATAATGATTTGGTTAATGTAGGTCTTAGTGGGGCTGAATGTAGTGCAAATGATCAGAGAGGTATTTTTAGGAACACGACGAACAAATTATATTTTGACCCAACAGCAAATAATACCTGTGATATTGGTTCTGTTGAGTTGATGAAATTAGCAGCTGAAGATAAGTCTGATATATCGAACAAGTCATTAAAATTAGAGTTAACCGATCCATATAAAGTGCAGTTTGATCGGTTTGATGATTTAGTTAAAAACCCAGATGACCCCAATTTGATCGCTTCTGATAAAGAGCAGCTTGCACTTTATAAGAATTTAGTAGAGAAAACCAAAACAAATCTTCACTATCGTGCAATTTATATTAATCTTAAGAAGGGTGTTATACCAGTATCTCAGGCTGTTTCACCGTTACCTCAAGAAGTTGAGCAAGATGGGGAGCATAGATTAAAATTCTATAGCAAAGATTCTTATACTGTTACAGCAGAACCATTAGGTCGTGGTCAAATTAATGATTCCGTGACTAATATTGATACTGAAGATAAAAAGAATTTGGTTTGTGAGTGGAATGCGGATTTAGAGCAAATTATTTTTTATCGTAAAGATGATGTTATTACCCAAGCGGGTGATAAAGTTTTCTGTAAATATACAATTCAGTTGAATTCAGATCCAACAATAAAATCTTCGGGTTTAATTCAAGCAGCGTTTGTTAATATTGCACCTGAAGCCAAAAACACTTCTTTAACTTTTAAATATCAAAAACATGAAAAGAAAGTTCTTAATTTGTTAGATTTTGCGAATGATGAAGGTGATACTGGTGAGGGGGGAGCAGGGCCTGTCAACAAACCGAATAAGCCTAAGTTTTGGAAGAATGCAGATGGTGTAGAACTCCCAATTCGTTTGATTGACGTACCAGAAACAAACTTAGTAATTACGGCAGATCGTCAAGGTGCATGTCCAGAACCAGATCAGGAAGAAACCTGTTATGGGGGCAACATTTATGTGCAAGAGAAGAATACGTTTAACCCGTTTAATTTTAACTTTAAATACAAAGTTTATGATGCCGATGGATTAGCATCGAATGAAGCAACTGTGAATACCATTAGTACAGCAACAACAACTGATGATACGCGTAATGCGAGTGGTGGAAGCGGAGGCGGAAGTATCAATATGTTTGGACTGTTCGGATTGTTCGGATTGTTGGCTTATCGTCGGTTTAAGAAGTAATTGAATAATATAAAAAAGCATCTTTCGAGATGCTTTTTTGTTTTTGCAGAAGTGTATTTTGCTAAAACGAACCTTTTGTAACTGATATTAATGTTCAGAATATTTACTTAAATATTCTTGTCGAATAATTACGCGGTCTTCAAGATTTGCATTTTGCATCCGCTTACGTAAGTTGTTGCGCTCTTGGGTGCTCATTTTTTGCCAAACATCACGCATTTTTTGCTTTTCATCTTCAGGTAGTTGCGTAAACCATTCCATACGCTGTTGGAGCTCTGAACTCTGCTCGGTAGGTATTTCCTTTAAGGTTTGGTAACGCTTAATGAGTGCGCGTTGTTCTTCGGGAGACAGATCATCCCATGCTTCTTCAGTCATTGTCTTTTTGGGTTTTGAAAAAACCCAAAACCGATCTGAACCTGCAAAACTCGTTTGTAGCAGGCTTAAAGTACATACAACAAGTGCTAATTTTTTAGCTGCCATGTGGCGCTTTTCCCTCACCAAAAGCCATTAACATTTCCATATCTTCAACCATTTGTGGCGATAGTTTAGGGCTTATAACTGCTTGATTTTGTGGTTTATCCATCATTTGCAGTGAGTTAGGAACAATGATAATTCCAGTCAATGCCGCAGCTAGGGCAAAACCAGTCATTTTCCAAACACTGTAATAAGAAACCGGTTTTTTCTCTACAATATCGAGCACGTGATTCATCACCAGCATTTTATTATGCTGTTGTTGTTTAGCAAGTTGATCGAGTTTGGACGTCACTTGTTTGGTGAACTCATCTTTTTTCATTGGATGCTCCTCTCGTATGTGGATTTAAATGTTCTAAAGCAATTCGGAGTCCCTGAATCGCTCTGTGATAATGTGTTTTTACGCTACCTTCGCTACAACTCATGATTTGAGCAGTCGTTGCTGTATCAAAACCTTCCCAAGCTCTGAGCATAAATGCCTGTTGTTGGCGCACGGGAAGTTGATCAACAGCGGTTTGAATTTCTTCCATTGTGATTTCTTGGTTTAGAAATTCAATTGGATTGAGTGCAGATTCGTCAACAATATCGATGATTTCATCATCGTCATCTAAGTTGACTTTTTTAAACATTGAAAATGGATTTGCTCGACGTGCTTCTTTACGTCGCCAATCCTGTAATTTGTTATTTAAAATGGTGTAAAACAGGGGATACCATTCTTCAGTATTTTTTTCCGCGTAGGATTTATGCAATGAAATAAAGGCTTCTTGCACTAAATCCATGGCAATACCTTGTTGCCCTTGCGTTGCACTTTCCATCATCACCAATGCACGCCCTGTCACATCTTGCATAAAAAAACGCAGACGTTTTTCAGCCGTACTCTGATCAGTACTGCTTTCAGTTTGAGCAGGTTTAGGTGCTAAATCCATAGAGATGGAAAATCCTGTCATGGATACCCACCATTATTTCAATTCATTAATCATATAACGTTGAAATAGGTGAATACGTTGACATCCGAGGTAATTATTTTTAGTCGTATAGGGGAGTGTAACAACAAAACGTCAAATTTAACATCTTTTCGAGATTTACTGCCTTTGGCGTACCATTTCAAAGAAGCAAATTGATCCTGCGATTGCCACATTCAGTGACTCTTGTCCACCAGGTTGCGGAATCGCAACGGCTTGAGCATGTTCCAAAGCAAACTCAGTTACGCCATTTCCTTCATTACCTAGAATCCATACACAAGGTTGAGTTAAATCTTGTTGGTATAAACTGGTAGAACGATGAGAGCTGGTTGCAAAAACTGGTATTTGAAATTGAGGGAGAATATCTTCTAAAGTCATATTTTCAAAACAATTTAAACTGAAATGTGCACCCATGCCTGCACGTAATACGCGTGGTGACCAGAGTAATGCCGAGCCTTGTGTGCAAATCACTTGTTTGATATTCGCTGCGGCAGCAGAGCGTAATAATGTGCCGACATTGCCAGGGTCTTGTACATTTTCAAGTATCAAGGTGTCTACGCCAAAATCAATATTTTGACTATTTTGCGGTAGATCTATAATCGCTAAACAAGGCAGCGTCGTGCCTAAAGTGCTTAAATCTTTATATAAAACTTCACTAATCACAAAGATGTGACTTTTATATAATTCGAATACTTCTTGTAAATCAGGATGTTCTAGGGCTTGTTCAGTGGTAAATAAAGAAAAGATTTTTTTCTGTTGTTGCAACCATGCTAAGCACAGATGATTACCTTCTAAAACCGTTTGTTGATGTTTTTTCCGCGCACTGTTAAGTTCGATTAATCCACGTAAATGCTTAATTTTTGCATTATCTTTTGATTCTAGAAAAATAACCGCCATAAGGTGCGCATCCAAAAAGAGCATCGTCCGATGACTATGCTCTGATAATTAAAAAGATTTAATGATAGCTGGTAACGCGTTCTACTTCGCTTTTTGAACCAATAATGACTGGAACGCGTTGATGCAATTCTGTCGGTTGAATGTCCATGATGCGAACACGACCTGTGGTTGATGCACCGCCAGCTTGTTCAATCAACATACTCATTGGGTTGGCTTCATACATCAAGCGTAAGCGACCTGCTTTTTTCGGGTCTTTTAGGTCGTATGGATACAGGAAAATTCCGCCACGACATAAGATACGGTGAATATCGCCGACCATACACGCGACCCAACGCATGTTGAAATCTTTTTCACGTACTGAAGTTTTACCTGCTAGAAGTTCATCAATATAACGTTTTACTGGATTTTCCCAATGACGTTGGTTTGATGAATTGATGGCAAATTCTTGAGTCTCTGCTGAAACTTGAACTTGCTCAGTGGTGAGTAAGAATGTTTGAGTGGTTGGATCTAAGGTAAAGAATGCAACACCAGCACCGACAGTCAAAGCAAGCATAGTCGATGGGCCATAAAGGACATAACCTGCTGCAACTTGAGATGTACCCGCTTGATAGAAATCAGCTGATTGTGTTACTGCATTTTGAGCAGGTAAAATCGAGAAAATTGTACCCACACACATATTAATGTCGATATTGCTCGAGCCATCCAAAGGATCAAATAAAACCAAATATTGACCATTTTCTTGCGCTGGGGTGAAATCGTCTAATTCTTCTGATGCTAAACCACCGACGTTTGGATGAATTTTTAAAGCATCAATTAAGTAATCATTAGAAATAATATCTAATTTTTTTTGGGTCTCACCTTGCACATTTTCATTGCCTGCGCTGCCTAAAACTCCCGCCAAAGCACCTTTTTGTAGGGCTTGATCAATCGTCTTGCAAGTTTCTGCAATGGTTTCGATGACTTGTGCCAATTCGAGTGTCAAATTCCCAGTTTGTTTTTGTAGATATTGGGACAGTGTTAGGTTTGACATAAATCAGCTCCGATTTGGCGGTGTCAAAAATTGATAAAATAATGCCGCTATTCTAGTGGAGAACGCTTAAAAATAGAAATGATCTCGGTTGATTTCTGTTGTTTTTATACTTACAAGGCTGTGATTGCGTGCTAAGGTGAGTAAAGAAAAAAGGAAGTTTGGAGAATTTAAGATGTCAACCCAAAATTTTGAAGACACACCTACGGCAGGCGAGCCAATCAATTTAGAGGAAATTTCTAAGGAAAAGGTGAAAGAAGCTTGGAAAGATTATGAAGCGAAACCTGAGTATAAAGAATTTAACAAGCACGATTTGATTGAGTCAATGCAACCACCCTCAACGCCAGAATCATCAGATTAAAGTACAAATAAAAATGCTCACGTTTAGGTGAGCATTTTTATTTTTAGCAAAAATTATTTAAGTAGCGGTGGAACAGCTTCGTAATTAATTTCTACACGACGGTTTTCTTTCCATGCAGATTCATCATGTCCTGCATTAACAGGTGCTTCTTTGCCGTAGCTCACTGCTTCAAGTTGTTGAGCATTTACACCATTGGTCAATAAGAAACTTTCCACTGCTTTGGCACGACGCTCACCCAATGCCATGTTGTATTCACGTGTACCACGTTCATCGGTATGACCTGTCAACGCAACACGTGAATTGGCATTTGCAACTAAAAATTGTGCATGTGCTTGAAGGGTTTGATAGTCATCACTTGATAAATCGCTGTTATCAAAATCAAAATAAACCACACGTTTTGCCAAAAATGCTTTATTTGCTTCAGTTACACCTTTCGACGATGCACCTGCAAGATTTTGTGCATTTAATGCAGCATCTTCACTCAAACCATCAGTACTGACGGTTGTCGAGCTAGTTGGTGTCGTTCCAGTTGTTACGTCTGTTGCAGGCTTACGACTCGCACAGCCAGTAAATACAAGCGTTGCAGCGAGTAGGGGAAGGGTGAGATATTTGATATTCATGTCATTCTCCAAGTGTTAAAAATTATTTGGGTGCCCAAGCAGGTTCACGAACTTCACCTTGTTCACTTGGTAAATTCATGCGGAAACGACCATCGGTAGACATAATGGCCAGTAAGCCACGATTACCTTCACGTGTGGCATAAACCACCATTTGCCCATTTGGGGAAAAACTTGGTGATTCGTCTAAACTGGTTGGTGTTAAAATATTGGTAATGCCTGTATTGATGTCTTGTAAGGCAACTTTGTAATTGCTACCACTCGGACGATGCACCAAAGCAATTTTTTTACCATCTGCGCTTAACGAACCACGTGCGTTAAATGCACCTTTAAAGGTTAAGCGTTTCGTTGAACCATCGTCCAAACCATAACGATAAATTTGTGGTGAACCACCACGATCAGAAGTGAAAATAAATGATTTACCATCAGGTGCATAACGTGCTTCAGTATCAATCGCAGAGTCAGTGGTCATGCGTTTGACTTGGCGTGTTGATAAATCCATCTGATAAATTTCAGGGTTGCCGTGCATAGAGGCAGTAAACAACATGGATTGACCATCAGGCGAGAAGCTTGGTGCACCATTTAAACCACGGAAACTGGCTAGAACTTCACGCTGTCCTGTAGATAAATCTTGTAGATAAATTGCTGGTCGTTTGGTTTCAAAAGAAACATAGGCGATTTTCTTCGCATCGGGTGTCCAAGTCGGGGAAAGAATTGGGTCACGCGATGACATGACGGTTTTCGGTTGTTCGCCATCGGTATCGGCAATCTGTAAAGTATAGCGTTGTGCAGGTGTCGCAGGATTGCGTAAGACATAGGCAATACGACCGCTAAAATCGCCAGCAATACCTGTTAAGGCTTGATAAATGGCATCACTGATCATATGTCCAGCTTGGCGCATTCGAGCGTTTGGTACAGTTAAAACTTCGTTTAATAAATATTGTTGTTTTTGTACATCGTAAAGTTGATAGCGAACTTCAAAATTGTTGGTATCAATGGCTTTGGTTTGCCCGACTACCACATAGGGTACACCTGCATTTTGCCATTCACCCGCTTGAATTTGATCCATACTTGCGGTGGCAGGTAGGTTTTTTGAAGCACTAGAAAACTTACCCGAACGGTTTAAGTCATTTTCTACAATTGGATAAAGTGAATTGTCATTGCTAAATGGCACAATTGCAATTTTCGGTGCTTGTTCAGGCGCTTTGGCAATTTCAAGATGAAGTTGCGCAAAGGTTGACGTTGGAACAAGGGTGCTAAGTGCAGTAAAAACTGCCAATGAGATGAGATGTTTACGAGTCTTTTGCATTTTACGATTACTTGGGGTCATATTCTAAGGCTGTAGATTTTTTAACATAGTTACCTGCTTTATGCTATTTAAAGCACAAAATAATAACTTTTCATTACTATTGCACTGTGAATTTAGATATTACTTCTTTGGCTTCTAATCGGGCTGCTTTATCTTCTGGCATTGGATATGGTTCAGCATTATAAACTGCATCTTTAATACTGGCATCTACGGCATCATCTCCACTAGATTTTGTAATTCTAAAAGAAGAGACTTGCCCTGAATCAGAAAGTATAAAACGAACACTAACCGTTTTTCCGCTAGCACCTAGTGGTGGTTTCCAGCTTTTTTTTACCTTATTTGTAAATTCGGCTTTGGCATTAGATGCAATTTTTTTAGCATCGGCTTTTTTCTGAGCAGCTTCTTGCTCGGCTTTCTTTGCTGCACCTGCTTTGGCTTCAGCCTCAGCATCCGCTTTATCTTTTACCGCTTTATCGGCAGCAGCCTTGTCTTTTGCCGCTTTATCAGCAGCGGCTTTGTCTTTAGATGCTTTATCAGCAGCGGCTTTGTCTTTAGATGCTTTATCAGCAGCAGCTTTGTCTTTTGCTGCTTTATCTGCAGCAGCTTTATCTTTTGCTACTTTATCCGCAGCGGCTTTGTCTTTAGATGCTTTATCAGCAGCAGCTTTATCTTTTGCTGCTTTATCAGCAGCGGCTTTGTCTTTTGCTGCTTTATCAGCAGCGGCTTTATCTTTTGATGCTTTATCGGCAGCGGCTTTGTCTTTTGCTGCTTTATCAGCAGCAGCTTTATCTTTTGATGCTTTATCAGCAGCAGCTTTGTCT
>JAVXBC010000052.1:0-17102 GCA_036660195.1 Acinetobacter sp. | reverse complement strand
CCTCGGGCACCATTTTTCAAAATCTGAAAAATGGTGCTAAAAATTCCAGCGTATGCTGGTTTTTTTATGCCTAAAATTTAGAAATAAAAAAATGCCCTAATTCGAAAATTAAGGCATTCAATCTTTAATCTGCGATGAACAATTTAATCTACGCGTATAATTTTACCGTTTTCATCATGATGGATGGTGGTGATTTTTTGAAGACGTCCTGTGTGAATTTCCTGTTCAGGTAATTCAAAATAGCGTGCATAGTCGGTAAGTTGCTTTTCCATCACATGTTTTTTATGAACACGCTTAGAAGGTAAAAAACCCCATAATAATAAAGCGATTGCACAGCTAGCCAACGCCATCACCCCATGCTCAATCCCATGACTCAATGCTGCCATTAATCGCTGCGCGATATGCGATTTTTGTAATTCAACCAATACCCAAACCAAAATAAATGGTCGCCACAATAATAACCAAACGGCCCACATCATTGCGGTCGTTGTCATTGAAAAATAACGTCTGTGCCATGGGAGTTGGCTACGTAAATCTATAATCAAACTATTTGCTTTCATTACTTTTTACTCAGCAAAATGAACTTTTCAATTCAACGAATTCCACGATCTGGGCTAATCCAACGGGCACGCTTTTCATCGTTCCGCATTAGCACCTTTGGAAAGGCGGCGATTGTAGCAGTTATCGTGATCAACCAAAACACAAAAGGATACCAAATCATCCAATAATAGTTTTTCCCTAAGTTTGGTTCATAACGACTATCCATCCATTTGCTTAAAGCAAACTGAATTAAACAGGTTGCACCTAATAAAATTCCACTGCCATAAGGTAAAAATGGTGAACTGACTATCGCAAGACTTGGAATTGTAAAGACAAAATGTAGCAACCATATGACCGCCATAATTAACATCAGATATGACCAAACCAAAGTTAGACAAAGTTCAAACATCAATGGCCATAAAAAGTTCAGTTTGGGTTTGGCAAACACATCAATATTTTTAATCAGCACTTGTGCCCCGCCCATCGCCCAACGTAAACGCTGTTTCCATAAGCCATTCAGGGTTTCTGGCATTAAAATCCAAACCAAAGCATTTGGTTCAAAACGTACATCCCAGCCTGCTCTTTGCAATTTCCATGTAATATCAATATCTTCGGTCAGCATGTTCGGTGACCAATAATCCACTTGATGAACTGCACTTTTACGAAATGCAGTTATCACGCCTGATACAGTAAACAATCGCCCAAAGGTGCGTTGAGCACGTTTAATCATGCCGACAATAGAAGAAAATTCACCAACCTGAATCCGCCCCAATAAAGTAGAACGTGTACGAATACGCGGATTTCCTGTCACTGCGGCTACAGTTGGATTTTGCAAGAAATGACGGATCATCCACTGTGCAGCATGCGGGTCAAGCAGTGCATCACCATCTATCCCAATTAAAAATTCAGCATCGGTCATCAAACTACCCGCTTGCAAACCCATCGCTTTGCCTTGATTTTGTGCCAAATGCACCACGCGTAATTTTTCATATTGTGTCGCTAAACGGTCGAGCACCTCACCCGTATTGTCCGAACTCCCATCATTAATAGCAATGACTTCAAAGTTTGGATAATCCAATTGCAAAGCATGGCTGATGGTTTCTTCAGCGTTATCACCTTCATTAAAACAAGGAATCAATACCGCAACTTTTGGATAATGTGGCAATGTTGGCGGCTGCTGATACGGCGGTTCTTGTCGCTCTTTCCAATAAAAAATGATTGCCCCGACCATCCATAAATAGGACATAAATAAGGGGTAATAGAATACAAATTTAATCGAAAATGACCATAACAAAGCAATCAAACTCATGATTTACACTCCACTATGGAACAAGTTGAGATGATTTAAGCGCAAATGCCTTATGCAGCGTTGCCACATCGGGATGTTGCTTAATCGGGTCATCTGGATAATAGCCAATATGCAAAGCACCTTGCTGGTATAAAGATTCTATCGTTGCAGCCATTTCTTCCGATGGTACTTTTTGATCATTGCGCCAATTGGTCGCTTGCAACTCCATTACGGTTTTCTTCAACCCATTTGGATATTGTTTCACACGATTCAAAATGTCGGTATAAAACTGTGTTGGATTACTGGCTTGTTCCATATAAGGCATTGCCATAATCGCAGTAAAATCATAACGATTTAATGATTGTTCTAACGATTGTGAATACCAATTTTCTGCGTATGGACGTAAAGCCACTTGTGCATAAAGATTTCGTGCCGTCATCAAATACGGTTGATACAAGCGAACTTCAGCCGCCAATTCCATCGCAAAATCATCTAAATACCGTGTTTTAAAATCTGTCCATTTTTGCAAGTCACGTTCATTGCCACGAATTTTTGCTAAATCAGTCGGCAAGCCTTGCTTTGCATACGCTGCCAACGCTTGCGGGCTAGCATCTTCATAGTCAGATAAGGTCACATCATCATGAAACAGCAATCCATCAAAAGGTGTAGATTTGGCTAAATCTTGATACACCTCTTTAATTTCTTTGCGAACTGCAGGTGAAAATGGACTTAAACGCTTATAGCCCATATTCAAATGCTCACCTGCTTTGGCTTGCTCAGTTTCCACCACATCATTTGCAGCAGCATCGGTTTTTGGTAATTCCCAAGCCAGTAAAGGCATCCACGCATATAAACGCTGGACTTGAGTGCGCGTTTGAATTTGCCAAGCGACACGGTTAAATAAATCGGCTCGCATTGGAATATGTCGGTTTGGGAAATACACCATGTCGGCTGAACCATTGGCATCAGGGTCAGAAAAGGCTTGTAAATAGACCGTATTCACGCCCATACCATTGATTCGATCGAGTAAGATGCCTAAATTCCGTTCCTGCTGCTCTGGATTCGGGTCATAAATATAATCTAAATCGACATGCATAATTTTTTGCGGACGATTATTGTCATTGAAATTCAATTCACGGCTTTTAATTTCTTGCGCCAGTGCACTAGTAGTCATATTACCTTGAACTAAAATACGACTCATATTTTGCAGCGACTGTTTGGCATGATCAGCCCCATCATCCAAAGTAATGGTAATTGGCATGCCTAACTGCTTCGCCGTTTGAATCAGCTGCATATTATAACGACCATAGGGCCAGACCATCACACGTGGTGAACGAATACCATGTTCTTTTAATAGATCATTATTTTTCTTTAAATCTTGATAAATTCGCGCTTGATAATCTGCATCACTTTCGTAGCTTTTAGTATGTGGATGATAAATTCGACTAATTGCGGCTGGCTCTAAATTGCCTTGCGGGTTGGCAATAATCCCTTGATGTAAATGATAGCTATGGCTGGCAATTTCGACCAAACCACTCTGCTGCATTTCCTTCAATTCACTCCAACTTAAGATTTTATTTCGCTCGATGGATTCACCTGCAAAATCTACTTTTTGATTGGCTTTAGGCTGTAACCACGACCCGACCACTGCGAGTACAATTGGAATATTCTTCGCACGAACAATCGGGTAAGCATGTTGATAAAATGACTGATAACCATCATCTACTGTGATTAAAACAGGCTTGCTCGGTAATTTATATTTGCCCTGATGCGCTTTAATCAGTTGATCAACATTAATAAAGTGGAAGCCATTATTTTTCAACCAATCAATATGTTGGCTGAATTGTTGTTCACTGACAGCATAACTTGGAATGAGCGCATCACGATGATCTGTAATTTCATGATAACCAATAATCGTTAATGCCGTCTCATCGACTTTAGGGTTTTCTGCAAATACCGTTGTAACCATTACGCTCGACATGAGCGCAGTTAAAAGCATTTTTGCAGCAGGAGACATGAAACGTGGAATCATGGAGAAATTTTCTCAAGATGAGGGAGATTGCAGGGGCATATCATGCACAAATAATCTTACAATTAAAGGAGAATTAAGATTATTTTGAACATGCCAGCTTAAAGTGAGGATTGTATTTATAAATGTGTAAACTGAAAATAATCTTAAATGTTATTTTTATAATATTTATGCAAAAGTAAGTCAGTTTTTATGATCACAAAAAAAGCCTAATATAACGATCTATATTAAGCCTTCACTATCACGCAAAGTTCGATCAATATTCAATTAACTGAAAATTCGGATGTTCGGCCATCAACTGTTCAAAATAATGCCGTTCATTATGATAAAAATATTTATAGAGACGATTCACCCACTCACCACGACGAAAGGTTTGAACTTTTTTGCTAATGCCATCGTAATTAAGCAAAACCGTATCGCCCTTTTCGGCATCTAACAAGGTAATGCGATAACTGTGCGGTGCATGCACATACGATGAGTTCAGTTCTCTGAGTATTTCTACTTTACGATCGCCGTCTAACCAGTAATGCTTATCTTCAGCGGCTTTGTCGTTGACCCAAAAACCTGTTTCCGCACCATCATATTTATCTATCAAGAAAAAATTATGCAGTTCTTTCAATAAATCTGATGCCGTGATATCCGAATAGTCATTCATAGCGCCCTCCCTATTTTTTCATTTTTTTGTGCAATTTTTATGATTTATTGATCTGTACATCGTATTCATCTCTTATACCATGTTCAAGAGCATTTAAACGAGCAATTTTTCACAAATAAAACAAGATGTTCTTTTTACTTTTCAAATTTAATTTGAGTGAAATTTTGCTCTCTATACTTTAAAGATATAGAGGAAGTTATAAGGTATCAATTGATTTTTCTTGGGCTGTGGTAAAAAGCAGATAAATAGAAATTTCGTTTAAAATCAAAATGTTAAGGATTTCAGCTTGTTTTTTATAAATATTTGATTTTAAAGAGATTTAACAAAATACAGGTTAAACCTCTTTCAATGTGCTATTGAGCAACCAATGTATTAATCACGAGTTTTTACATCAAACAATTCAATTTCAAAAATCAAATTTGAATTGGCAGGAATAATTTTTCCCATCTTACGTTCGCCATAAGCGAGATGTGCAGGAACAATCAATTTGCGTTTTCCACCTACACGCATTCCCATTATGCCTTGATCCCAGCCTTTAATCACACGACCAGTACCAATCACGGTTTCAAAATAACTTCCTCGATCAATCGAAGAATCGAATTGAGTTCCATTTTCGAGCCAACCCGTATAATGCGTCGTAATTAGCGCACCACGCACCGCTTCTTTGCCTTCACCAACTTTTAAATCAATAATCTCTAATTCTGCGCTCATCTCTTCTTTCCTATCAAAACAAAATTATTGCAATTGTTGCCATTGAATTTCAACTTGTCCTTGATCGCCCAGTAATGTCCACTCACCGTCCATAACATTCAATTGGAGTTGCATGGTACGGGCACATAACTGTTCTAAAGATTGCGTAGTTTGCGGAGCTAACTTCCAAACTTGAACATTAGATAACGTTTTAAGCTTCGAACTTTTTTGCCACCAATCATCTGCGGAGGCACCATAAGTTACAACTGCAACCTGTTTACAACGCGCACTGGCTTTTTTAACTTTATCTTCCGAAGGACAACCAACTTCAATCCATTTTTCCAACAAACCAGTGAGGTCTTTTTGCCACAACGCAGGTTCATCGGTTTCAAATAAATCTTTGGTAAATTCTAAACGTTCATCTGCAAATCTTGCATACGCCAAAATCCGAACCATTAAACGCTCAATGGTTTCCGAAGGATGCAAGGCTAAAGTCAGTTGATAATCTGCATAAATGTGATCATCCATATTGGCAATGTTCAAATCTGCCTTATAAATCGTTGCTTTTAACGCCATAACTTACTCTTAAAAATTGTGTCCCCAAATTTGCGCTAAGCATACGCTATTTTGGGCAAAATAATATGGCGAATTATCACGCAGAAGATCAAACATCTATAAGACAATTGAGCAGTTGAGTTTCAAACTCCAACCAATCTCGTTGCGTCTGACAAATGACTTCTAAACGATTATCAATATTCGGCTCAACCGACTTGTAATTAAACTGTTGAGGATTGAAATTAAAACTCTTCCAACCTTGTTCTGTATAAAAAATGCCTTTAATTCGCACCCAGTTTTCTTGGGAACACAATAGATCAAGTAAATCATCAAATCTGAATTGCCAACGTTTTGGAAACTTCCATCCTGCAACAGTATAGCCTTGAGATGTCTCTACATAATGATAAGGCAGTTGCTTAATTTCTTGAGCCTGAAGATCATCTGGTTGAGCAGATTGTAATTTCAATAATGGTTGAATTTTGCGCTGCATTGGTTGGGAGGCAATATCAATTAACGATAAATCAATCTGCCCATTTTCAGCCTCAACCCAATGATGAACATAAGTTGAATATTCTTGCTTTAGCTGCGTGTAGGCGATTTGATCCGCGGCAGTCATCGCATCGACGTGCGAAAGCACTACAATCTGCGCGGCTTTGAGTTGATCTGTATATAAATTTTGCTGTACCCAAGCATGATCATGCAGACGACTACCATCTACTACCACGACCAAAGCTCTCATTGCCAAGCTACTTTGCCAATGTGGTTCAGTGAGTTGTTCTAATAATTGAGCTGGATGTCCTAAGCCTGTCGGTTCAATAAATAAACGGTCAGGTTGGCTTTCACTTAGTAAACGAGCGAGTGCGATTTGCATGGGCATTTGGCTGCTACAACACAGACAACCACCTAGTAATTCTTTAACAGCATAACCTTGCTGTTGAGCAATGAGTTGCTGATCGACCCCAATCTGTCCAAACTCATTCATGAGAATTGCCCAAACTTCATTTTCAGGTTTTTGGTTCAAGAGTTGTTGCAACAAGGTGGTTTTTCCTGCACCTAAAAAGCCAGAAATAATATGCGTTGGAACTGTTTTAGCCACAATTACTTTCACAAGGCACTCGATTTCAACAATTTAAGTAATTTTAACGAGAAAAGTTGAACAAAGAAAATAGTGATTATTTAGGTTCTATTACTTAAAGTCATGGCTGTACAGACATTTTTCTGCCATTGAATCCATTTTTTAGATAAAAATTTAAATAACAATCGTTTTATACAATCAAATGAGTTCCATTTAAAACAGCCTAACGTTAAAAGCTTGTAAAGATTCTGTCTAATTTTCCACCGCATCGACATATTTATACACATTTAAAGGTCGTTCAATAGGGTGATCTCTTACAGAGTGACCACATAAAGGTACGGAATATTGCAGAATGTTAAGCTGACCGTAATGGATTGTTAAGAATATTGCCACAATGGCTTTTGGCACATAGCATGGGCTCATACCGAAATGCGAGAGCGATCTCACATTTAGGTTAATTTTATGAACTTAAATATGGATGCCAAACATGAAACTGATTAAAACACTTTTAGCGACGACTTTAACCCTTACCGCTGCTGCAACTTTTGCTGCTAAAGCAGACCACCACTCTCATGCTCAAGCGCCTGAAAAAGTTGTGGTATCTACCCAAGAACAACCTACGACTCAAGAGCAACCAGCTACACAGCCATCTGAAAGCACTGATGTGACTGCTGCAAGTGCAAGTGATGTTGCTGCGTCTACACCTGTAACAAGCAACTAAAAGACTGCTTAGATTCCTCCAGTATTTTAAGCTGAAATTTGCAATCGCTTATGCATTGCAAATAAAAAAGATCGAACCAAGCTGCGGTTCGATCTTTTTTTTAACTTGAAGAATACTTAAACTTTAACACTGCGTGGTTGGTTTAAAGATACTGCACGATGGTTGTTGTACTTCTTCTTTTAAACGCATTTGTTTACGATGCTCAGCAGCTTCAAAACGACAACGCTTCCAATCTGTATCTAAATTCAATGCTGGAATTTGTTTCGGTTTACGTTGCTCATCTACTGCAACCATGGTGAAGTAACAGGTGTTGGTGTGTCGAATAGTGCGCTTTTGAATATTCTGTGATTCAACTCGAATTCC
Organism: Acinetobacter sp.; assembly: GCA_036660195.1. Taxonomy (GTDB): domain Bacteria; phylum Pseudomonadota; class Gammaproteobacteria; order Pseudomonadales; family Moraxellaceae; genus Acinetobacter. The sequence continues at coordinate 9,186 of JAVXBC010000052.1, read as the reverse complement.
AATTTCCATCGAGGTGCGCCCTACGTGATTCACACTCGCTAAAAACGTCACCAATTCACCGACATAAATGGGTTCTTTAAAGTTTACTTTATCCACCGATACTGTAACGACATAACTGCCTGAATAGCGACTTGCACATGCATACGCGACCTGATCGAGCAACTTTAAAATTGCGCCACCGTGGACGTTGCCTGAAAAGTTTGCCATATCTGGAGTCATTAAAAGCGACATTGTGAGTTCTGATTGGTCATCAGGTGCTTGATTCAATTGATCGAGGGGAGACATAGTCAAAGACTCTTACAAAAACAGCGACAATAGACTGCATTATCGTTGATTGAGCAGGATAAAAATACATGAAACGTCATCAATTATTTTTATACTGTTTTATTTTTGATTTCATATTGATTACATCAAGATTATTTACCTATAAATTAGCGAAATAAATACTCTCATCATTTTACTAAGAAATATCATATATTTTATATAAGCATACGATCAGTGTTGGTACTATAAAAATCTCTAAATCCTATGTCGTATCGTAAATCGAACTTTCCGAAAAATATCGAAGAAATATTTATACATATTATTATGGCATGATGTAATAATTAGATTATATACTCTATTTTTTACAATTCTACTACACGATATAAAGCGGTATAAATCACTCATTTCAAACATAATATTCAAGTTACATTCAAATAAATTAGATGTATAAAACAATGACTACAGACTCAAATAAATCAATGTGGAAACGGTATGATCAAACTGAATTTATAATTCAACGGTCGCTGCAAAGATGCTATCTCAGTATTTGTATTATGAGTTGTGCATTCATCTCGCCAACGCTTCTCGCACAAAATTTGAGTTATAACCAAGCAGAACAATTCGTGGTTGAAAAGAGCTACGGTTCTCAAGCTCAACAAGCCTTAAAACAAGCTTCTCAACTTGAAATGGAAGCAGTTAAACACTTAGGTCGACCTCGAATCGATTTAAATGCACGTGCCTATGCCTTTCATAGTGAAACCAGTGTCCCACTCGAATCGAGTAAACGTAGATTAGAAAATTCACTGACCCGTAATTTTGACGACAAACTGTCTGAATGGGAAAATGTGCTGCCGCCCGATGTGATCGATCAAGTGAGTCAGGGTTTTGACCAAACCCTCAACAATGGATTGAATCAAGTTCCGAATAATTTAGATGTAACCGTTGAAGATCAAGACGTACGCACCTCTATTTCGATGGTAATGCCACTATATATGGGTGGAAAAATTAACAGCGCCAAACAAGTTGCTAGCCTGCAAGCACAACGCTCAAATATTAGTGAAAAACAACAACAAGATGCTCAACGCTTTGAAATAATTCAAGCTTATTTTAATGTGCAATTACAACAACAGTTATTAAATGCGGCACAATTCAATGTAAATTCAATGCAAGAACACTACAACAATGCGCTTAAATTGGAAAAACAAGGCTTTATTAATAAAGGTCAACGCATGCAATTTGAAGTTGCGCGGAATAATGCACAACGATCAGATCAAAATATTCATTCAGATTTACAAGCGAGCCAATTTCAATTAAAGAATTTATTGCAAACGCAAGAACCACTGATACTCACCACCCCACTATTTATCAACACCACACAAAATCATTCAATTGAAACTTTACTTAACGGTTATGAGCAAAAATCCAACTTAATTCAGAAATTGCAATTGGATACTCAACTTGCCAATGAAAATGTCAAAGCACAACAATCGACCAAGAAACCGAGTGTGTTTGCCTTTGGTGAATATGGCCTAGATGCAAAAGAAAATTGGATTGTTGGGGTTATGGCAAAATACAATTTATTTTCAGGGCTCGACAATAATAAAAATATTCATGCCGCAGAGTTAAAACGCTATGCAAGCGAATTGATGACCGAGCGTAGCAAGCAAGAAGTCGAAAATATTTTGTACAAATCGTATAGCGAACTGTCCGCTTCACAAGCCAGCCATCTATTACTTAAGCAAAATATTCAAGCTGCTCAAGAAAACTTACGTATTCAACAACTTTCTTTTAAAGAAGGCATGGGAACAGCCAACCAAGTGATTGATGCTCAAAATGCGCTAAGTGCTTTAAAAGCTGAGCAGGCAACTAACTCATATAAATATATTTTGTCATTAGCTACTCTATTGCAAAGCTACGGCGCAATTGATGAATTCAAACTTTACGCCAATCGCTCAGCGACTGACTATATCCGTTAATTGGAGAGAATAATGAGCCAAAATCCATCATCCGATTCTGAACGCGATACAGATCCAGTCGATAATGAATTAGAGCAACAAGAGCCTGAAGTAACAGCAGATACACCAAGCGAAAATGAAACCATCGAACAACCAGAACCTAAGACTGACAATACAGCCTCAAATAATGCTGATGTTCCAACTGAATCAGCAAAAAGTCGCAAACTCAAAGCTATTGCAACTATTGCAGTCATCTTACTACTTGGCTTGATTGCTTATGGTTTGTGGAAAGCCTATCAACCACAAACAATTGAATTACAAGGTCGTGTAGAAGCAGAAACTATTCACATCAGCACCAAAGTCCCTAGCCGTATTGAAGAATTTTATGTTTCTGAAGGGCAAACCATTAAAAAAGGACAAGCTTTGGTTCGCTTTCTCAGTCCTGAACTCGAAGCAAAAAAAGAACAGGCACAAGCGGCGTTACAAAGTGCTTTGGCTTTTCAGTCCACCGTGAATCGTGGCGCTCAACAAGAAAATATTGAGACCTTATATGCCAATTGGCAAGCGATGAAAACACAAGCAGATTTAGCCGCAACCACCTATAACCGCGGTGAAACACTGTATCAACAAGGTGTGATTTCTCGGCAACGACGTGACGAAATGTTAGCTGCTAAAACCTCAGGGAGAGAAACAGCTGAAGCCTCTTATCAACAATATGCACGTGCTAACCGAGGCAGTACCGAACAGCAAAAATCAACCGCCGATGCACAAGTAGCAATGGCGCAAGCTGCGTTAAAAGAAGCCAATGCGCTTACAGCAGAAACTGAACTGTACTCCCCTATTGAAGGAACCGTGTCTAAAACCTATGGCAAAGCAACTGAACTTGTTGCAATGGGTGTTCCCGTGGTCAGCATTTTGGAAGATCATGATTTGTGGGTGAGCCTGAATATCCGTGAAGATTTATATGGTTCAGTTTATAAAACTAAAACGATTCAAGGTTTTATCCCAGCACTGAATCGTCAGACGACTTTTAAAGTAAAAAGTATCGATGCTGAAGGAGATTTCGCTACCATTAAAACCACACGCCAAACGGGCGGATATGATATTCGTAGCTTCAAGTTTCATTTAGAACCAGAACAATATCTTCCTGATTTGAAAGTCGGCATGAGTGTCCTTTTCAAAATTGAACAGGAAAAATAATCCATGTTTGCGGTCATGCTTCGGGAGTTGCGCTATTTACAACAGCATAAAGCCGATTTCTTTATGGCGGTGATCGCGCCATTGTTGGTGATTCTTTTTTTTGGCAGCATGTTTTCTGCGGGTAAGGCAGATCACCTCCCTATCGTCGTTATTGACCAAGATCAAAGTGAACTGAGCCAAAAAGTCATTCACGCACTCAGTCTCAATCCCACGTTAAAAGTTAAAACCATCACCACCAGTGAAAATGAAGCCGAAGAACTCATCAATAAAACCGAAGCATGGGGATTTGTATTTATTCCTGAGGGTGCAGAACAACGACTGGTCAAAGCCCAAGATGCACAAATTAGCATTGCCTATAATCAATCTTTTTTTAGTATCGGCAACACCATTTCCACAGCGATGTTAAAAAGCACCATACATGGCATGGCGGATTATATGGGGAACAGTTATCTTGCAAATAACATTCCCTCTGTTGATATGCCAACGCCACATATCAAAATTTCAACCTTGTACAACCCGAACATGAGCTATGAGTTATTTCTTGAACCGTTCATGGTGCCTGCCGTTTTGCATTTATTGCTGTGCTGCTGTGTGGCTTTTGCAATCGGGCAAGAGTTTAAACGAAAGACTTTTGCGCATTGGGTCAATCCAAAGCAAATTGTGGCGAGTTTACTTGGCAAGATATTGCTCTACGTTTTAATTTTCTGCGTATGGACATGGTGCTGGATGTTTTGGCTGGCACATATTCGTGGTTATTTTATCGCTGGTTCACTTTGCCTGATTTTAGCTGCACAATTTTTGCTTTATTTTTCTTATGCAGTGATCAGTAGTACGGTGTTCTTAGCCACCAAAAATTTACCTAAAACATTTGGCTTTATTGCTCTTTACGGTGGATCATCTCCTAGCTTTTCAGGCATTACACTTCCCTTGAATAATGCCCCTGCATTTACCCAATTTTGGTCAATGATTATCCCCTACACACCCTATGCCAAATTACAAACTGAACAATGGGTGATTGGCAGTGATATTTATATTTCACTACTTCCTTTTGGCATATTAGTTATTTTTTCAGGGCTGTATTTTGCTCTAAGTATCAGACTATTAAAGAAAAATACTTTGGAGTTGAGCCAATGAAAAAATTTTTCTTTTATTACATTCAGACCTTTAAAAATATTGTCGCCAATAGTTCAGTCTTCACCACGCTAATTGCAGCAACTTTGCTCTATAGCTTTTTCTATCCAGCCGCCTATCAAGCACAATCTGCGGACAGTATCCCAATTGTGATTGTGGATGAAGAACACAGCATTTTAACTTCTCAAATTATCAGCCAGGCATCGAATAGCCCACACATTCATATCACGACAGTGACGGATAACTTTTTAGAAGCTCAACAACTGGTTAAAAATCAAAAGGCTGAAGGGATTTTATTATTACCGGAAAATTTAACCCAAAGTTTGCGACACGGTGAAATGGGCGGAATTGGGCTTTATCTCAGCACCGCCTATTTCATCCGAACCAAAGAAGTTGGCATTGGTTTAGCCAGTTCAATTGAATACACATTACAAGAGCATTTAGAAAAGTTTGGAGAAAGGACAGCATTTCATCCCGAAATTTCGATTCATCAAATTCCTTTATTTAATAGTATGTCAGGCTATGGCAGTTATATTTTCCCTGCCGTAGCAAGTTTGATTGTGCATCAAACCATTTTGCTTGGTTTGGCGATGCTGATTGCGAGTTATCGTGAACAAGGTTGGGGGGCAAAACCTGTAGAATTTTGGGCAATATTTACCGCAATTCTGACCATTGGCTGCTTAGCCTGTTTATATTTATTTGGCTTTACTTTTTGGCTCTATGAATATCCGCATGGCGGAAATTTTTGGGGAATGCTGATTGCCGTACCGATTTATATAAGCTGTGTGGTTGGACTGGCGATGTTGTTTGGTTCACTGGTCGATATGCCTGAACGCGTTGGGCATTTGATTGTGGTAACGTCTGTACCGCTTTTTTTACTGTCAGGGACGGCTTGGCCACATGCGGCGATGCCTGAATGGATGCAATGGTTGGCTTGGTCACTCCCCTCAACCCATGGTGTACAAATGTTTGTACAACTGAATCAGATGGGTGTACCGACCACTATTATTGTTCCGAAACTGATTTATTTAGCAACACTTGGCGCGGTTTTATTAGCACTTTCCTATTATCGTTTGGTGATATTAAAACCAATAAAAAAGGAAGCTACTTAGCTTCCTGTCAAATCTTAGAATTACTTATCAACAATCTTAGCTTCTCTTTAGCCGAATCTTTTAGCAATACGCCATGCGCAGAAATCAGGTGGTGAAAATCAAGTTGCAACAATCGATCAAAATCACTTTTTAGGCTTTCCCCTTTAGGTGTTACCCTCTTTATCCAAGGCCCACCAATAAATAGCTCCAACCGAAATCCCATCAGATAGATAATCACCTTGCTAAGAAAACTAAAATATTTCCAATCATTCCAATATTGAATACTGTCTGTAGTAATCAACAGTTTTTTATCTTTTATAAATAAAATTGCTTCTGGGCAAGTTGCCTGTTCAAAAATAAAGAATTCGGAATTTTTGATAGGCGGCTGTATATCTGCCTGAATAACTTGCTGGGGAATAAGCTCGGGATAATTTACATGATTGGATTGGCTCCAGAATGTTGCCTGATAACGGTCAAGATAAAACTGATCATCCAAACCATGAAAATCTCCTAAACGAATGACGTGTTTAACCTGTCCTATATTATCTAATTTTTCTAATTCTGGTTCTGAAATTCGCACGGCATTAATTAATGTAAGTTCAGCATCTTGCATGATAATAATCATATTCCGATTCATTGAGAACCCAAATCCAAGTTTTATACTTCCTCTTAACAAATAAATATTCTCAAATATTTCAACAATTGGATCATGTGGATAGATGGGTGCATAATTTTTTGTCATGGTTATTTCTCAGTTATTTTAATATAAGTATATTTTATACATTTAAAATAAAAATATTGGATTGACCAATATATAAGAAGCCTAGTCAATAAAGCAATGTTCATAAAAAAACCCAAAGCTGACTTTGGGTTTTTTGCCACAAGACTAATTACTATTCAGTCGCATCATCTTTAGGTTCAGATGAGACTTCTTCAGAAGTGATCGCTTCAATCTCAGTATTTTCCACTACATCAATAGCTTCCAATTCTTCGTCTTCAACAGCTTCAACAGAAACAACACCTACCAGCAATTCGTCATTACTTAAACGAATTAAACGAACACCTTGCGCGTTACGACCTGTTTGAGCCACTTCAGAAGCACGGGTACGGACTAAAGTACCACCATCAGAAATTAACATCAGTTCTTTTGATGCATCAATTGAAACAGCACCAATCAACTCACCATTACGCTCAGAAGTTTTCAGTGCAATGACACCTTTACCACCACGTTTTTTGGTCGGGAAATCGTCCACTGGTGTACGTTTACCGTAACCATGTTCAGATGCACAAAGCACTTCGCCAGTTTCAGGAACAACCACCAGAGACACAATGCGACTAATTACGACTGAATCTGAATTATCTTCATCTTCAACGTCTACATCATTTTCTTCAGTTTCTTCAACTTGCGATGCACCAATCGTCACACGCATACCGCGCACGCCTTTGGCAGAACGACCCATTGAGCGAACGTCTGTTTCAGCAAATCGAATCGCTTTACCTTCATTCGAGAACAACATAATCTGCTGTTCACCGTCGGTAATCGCAACACCAATCAGCCTATCATCGCCATTTAACTCAAGTGCACGTAAACCATTTGAACGAACATTACTAAATTGTTCTAATTCAACACGTTTGATCGTGCCGTACTCGGTTGCCATAAATACGTAGAAGTTTTTACGAACCGCTTCAGCTTGCTGCGCAAAATCATTGATGATGTCATCATCTAAATCTGTGCCAGATAACTCAATACCCAATTGTTTCAATTGAATACGTAAAGCATCCGATAAATCATTCGCGCCATCTTCAAGTTCTGCTAATGCAGCTTCTAATTCAACAAAATGAGCATTAATAATTTCATTTTCTTGAAGTTTAGCTTTATTGGCTTTCACAAATGCTTGGAAATCGACTAAACGATCTTTAAATTTCTTCGGTGCATCAATCACAGGCAAAATTGCAGTAATCGTTTCATTCGCATCGAGTGGCAACAAGTTCACCATTGGGCGACCTTTTGCTCCACGTGATGCTTGTGGCACGTCATATACTTTCAAGCGATATACTTTACCGACATTGGTAAAGCATAAAACGGTTGCGTGGTTTGATGTCACAATCAAATGTTGAATGTAATCATCTTCTTTCATCGAAGTTGCAGATTTACCACGACCACCGCGACGCTGAGCAGCATAGTCAGACAAAGGCTGAGTTTTCGCATAACCAGTTTTCGAAACCGTCAGAACCATTTGCTCTTCAGGAATCAAATCTTCACGCGAGAAATCAATACGTGATTCCACAATATCAGTACGGCGACCATCGCCATATTGCTGCAAAATCAACGCGAGTTCTTCACGAATCACATTCATCAATAAATTGAAATCATTCAAAATTGCTGTTAATTCAGCAATTTGACCTAAGATTTCAGTATATTCTGCGTGTAATTTGTCTTGTTCTAAACCAGTTAAGCGATGCAAACGTAATTCTAAAATCGCAGCCACTTGCGTTGGGGAAAGACGGTAAATTTCACCTGCCAAGCCAAATGGACGAGTTTTATCTTCACCTTCAATTTCATCTGGACGAACCGAAATTGCACCTGCTTTTTCCAGCAAAGCAACCACGCCACCTGCAGCCCATTCGCCTGCTTGTAAACGCTCACGCGCTTCGGCTGGATTGGCAGAGGTTTTAATGGTTTCAATAATTCGGTCAATATTGGCTAGCGCAACGGTTAAGCCTTCTAAGATATGTCCACGTTCACGTGCTTTACGTAGCTCGAACATGGTACGGCGTGTCACCACTTCTTGGCGATGACGAATAAATGCCGCAACAATATCTTTTAAATTCATTAACTTTGGTTGTCCATTGTCTAGACAAACCATGTTGATACTGAACGAATTTTGCAGTTGCGTATGCATGAATAAATTATTCACTGCAACTTCGGCATTTTCACCACGCTTCAAGTCGATGGCGATACGCATACCGTCTTTATCCGACTCATCACGAAGTTCAGAAATTCCTTCTAATTTCTTTTCTTTGACTAACTCAGCAATACGTTCAATGGTTCTTGCTTTATTGACTTGATACGGAATTTCAGTGAAGACGATCGTAGTACGACCTGTTTTTTGATCTTCCTCGAAGTGATATTTACCCCGAATATGCAAACGACCTTTACCCGTACGGTACGCATCTACAATGCCCGATTTACCGTAAATAATACCGCCTGTAGGAAAATCTGGGCCTGTAATATGTTCCATCAAACCTTCAATGGAAATGTTTGGGTTATTTGCATAAGCCAAACATGCATTAACCACTTCTGTGAGGTTGTGTGGCGCCATATTGGTCGCCATACCCACCGCAATACCCGTCGTACCATTAATCAACAGATTTGGAATACGCGTTGGCATAACTTGAGGAATACGCTCAGAGCCGTCGTAGTTATCTTCCCAATCGACGGTGTCTTTTTCTAAATCCGCCAAAATTTCATGGGTCAATTTTTGCATACGGACTTCGGTATAACGCATTGCTGCTGCGCTATCGCCATCGACCGAACCGAAGTT
>JAVXBC010000051.1:0-17436 GCA_036660195.1 Acinetobacter sp. | reverse complement strand
TATCAATTTTAGGAATTTAAAAATGAAAATATTGATTGCTTTAGGTGTAGGCATTGCACTTGGGTTTGCTTTCAAAAAGCCCGAGAAAATCAAAGAGGCTAAATTTGTAATTGTCGATAATCGTCAGAGTTTTAGTGATTATCTACATGGACCGGATGCAAAAAAAGCCTTTGTGAAGTTCTTTAATAGAAACCCTGAAAACTTAAGCGTATAGCCCAAATTTTATTTGAGGACAAAATGAAAATACAAACCAAATATGGTGAGGTGCATGTATTAACAAATTGCCCTCTATTGAATTCGACTGAGCGACTTGAATTCAAAACTGAAGTTCATGAGGCTTATGACAGTAGTGAGGATCGTTACATCCAGCGGGATGCACCAAGACAAGCCCTCAGTTTCAATTACGTAAATATGCAGAAAGCGATGGGCGACATCTTCCATATGCTCTATGCCAACTTGCGTAATCTATGGGGGGTTCCACTCCCTCAATTTCGACAAGTCATTCCTGATCTTGAAGATAGCGACTTCATTATCATGGACACGACAGCGCACCAAGCCGACCTTAGAGTCGGTTTTATTTTGCTTGAAAGTTCTGAAGGCACTCAAACCGCTGAGATTGTGAGCATTGGTCGTTACATTATTGTGCAAGAAGAAATTCGAGATCCCGAAACGGATGAGATTCTTCAAGCCTTAGAAACTGAATATCAGGATGGGTTTCGATTAGCCCAGAATGTGACTGTATCAAATGCTTCAATCATGCCGCTGCGGATCTGCATCATTGATGGTGATGCATCGATCAGCACTGGTGGATTCTGGTCAAATTCATCCGTGGTGTTTCGCGTACTGGCCGAGGATTCACCTGAGCATAGTGGTGATGCACCAGAGCAGTATCAAGGTGATGATATTTACTTCCAACCGTTGCTTTTGGATGGCGATTCGTTAGAAATGACGCTGATGCAGCACCAAAACATTGTGGATGCTGATGTTGGAGGTTTTCAACAATTCACTCATTGGAAGAAACCACGCTACTTAAAACCGTTTAAATCGGTTTTAAGGGGTTGGGATAAATACACAGAGTATCGTCGTTTTTTATTTCGACGCATGGGCCGTTATCAAGCCTTTTGGATGCCTTTATATGAAAAGCATTTGAATATTTTAAACACGGCAAATATCACCACCTCATTGAGTACCAATACCAAGTACTTGCTTGAGGCCGATCGCAAGCATATTGCAGTTAAACGAAAAGATGGTACTTGGACCGCGCATGAGATTACTGCCAAAACGGGTGGCTCTTTAACGGTATCACCTGCAATCAATGCATATAGAAGCGACATCCAAACCATTTGCTATTTAGGTTTGCATCGCCTTGATGCAGATCAAATCGAATTTCAATTTTTAGGTGCACAGATTACACAAGTGACGGTGCCTATTGTGGAACTATCATCATGAGAAACAGAGCCGAGTTATATCAACTCAAGCATGGTGCACGTGCTTGGTATTTTACGGATCAGCGTAAAGCAATCACTCATGCAGGGATCGAGTATCTGCCGATCCGTGGCCTACAGCGTACAGCCATTGAAGATGAAAGTATTGATAAATGCGATACCGAAGTAACGTTCCCACAGATGCATTTATTCAATGCTGAGGGTGAAGATTTGGCTGCCATCTTTGCAGGCAAGATCTTCTATGGTGGTGTGACGATTACCATACTTGAACTTTACCAGGGCGAAACACTGGTCCTGCATAAAGGCCGTGTGACACAGCCAAAGTATGATGAAGATGCAGACACGCTGACCTTGGTGTGTGAAACGGGAGAGTCGTATTTAAACCGTAATATTTTGACACGTAAGTTTCAGTACTCCTGCCCAAATTCGATCTATGACCGTTGGTGCGGACTAAAGTTTGAAGAATGGTCATTTGAGGTTGAAGTGACTGCGATCGATGGCTTAAAGGTTTCTTTCAATGTGGTGCCCACTCAGGTTTTAGATGCAGAAGGCAATCCAATGTTTGAGCAGGTCCCAGTATTGGATGAAGAGGGAAATCCAGTTTTAGATGGTCAGGGCAATCCTACTTTTGAAAATGGAGACCCGATCATGGAAACCAAGAGTTATCCGGATCAATGGCTGAATTTGGGGTTGATGCTGAAAGGTGGTGTACATACCTTAATTACGACCAGCAGCGCGAATAGCTTTACGTTGTACCGTCAGCATGTCGGTTTAGCGGTGGGCGATGTGTTTCCAGTTGTACCGGGTTGTGACCAATCTAAAAAAATGTGTGATGAAAAATTTAACAATTGGACGCGTTATGCCGGGCATCAATTCATCCCGAACAGCAATCCAATCTTTACCCAATTAATTAAGTAAGCGAGGTGTCGAATGGTTATTGCACCTTGGGTGATTTACGCCATGCTTGCGCTGATGGTGGTCACAATGGCTTACAGCTATTACGCCATGCGCAAAGCCCAAAAGAAAAACCAGCAAACCGCCAATCAATTAGACGGCACCATTGCTGATGAAGGCGTTTCTTTCTCAGATATAGCAGGTAGTCCGCATATGTATGGAAACATCACCCATATTTGGGGGCATGCGACAACGGATATCAAACAGAAAGGTGGCAAGTGAAAATTTACATGTCAGATATACGAAAATCAGGAATGTGTGCTCGCGGATCGCGGGCATTTTTTTTGGCTCAAGGTTGGGACTGGTCAACCTTTCTTGAAAACGGCATCGATATCGAAATTGTTGAACAAACCAATGATGCCATGGCGCAGCAAGTTGTGGAGTATGTAAAAAATGGGCGGAAGCAGTAAGCAAACAATTGGTCAACGATACTTCGCAAAACTCACCACCTTTATCGGCAACCCAATTGAAAAGTTGATTGGAATTAACTTTGATAACCGTGGCTGGATTTTTAAACCCGATAATGATGAAAGCTTTCTGCGTGTCGAAAGCCCAAATTTATACGGGGATAAAGAGGGCGGGGTTGCTGGATTTATCGATATTCATACAGGCACCGCAGATCAATTGCCTAATGCCAATTATAGCGCTGACTTTCCAAAGGTGTCAGGCTATCCCTTTCAATCTTATTTAGTTTTCCGTGGACTGGGCAAAGGGGTTTCCTCGGGTGGCGTTGTTGGTGAAATTGCAGGAATTATTGCGAAACGGCACCACTACAATAAATCGTTTTATCACGGCAACTCAGGCTACATGAAAGAAATGTTGCTTTGGCCTAAACGTATTCATGTTCGTAATGATGGACGGGTACAGTGGTATGATCAAAAAGCTGAACTGGCAAACATAAGTCAATCAAATCCTGAAGAGAATATCGCGACACCACTTGGCGCAGTTAATGTGTTTTCATCATGTAACTACAATTCAAATAACCCAAATAATGTATCTAGTACGATTACAGCCAATGAGAATGTATATGTGAGTGATATTTGGATTCAGCCTGCTTATGCAAAACCCAGCGCAGAATATACGTTTAAAAGCAGTAATGAACAATTCTTCTTCCATTCTGAAACGCAAATTACATCAGGAAGTGGCTGGGTCATTATTGTTTATGAAGCGGTTTTTTATAATGTAGGCGCAAGACCATTTGATCCAAGAATGTTTGAAGCGGCTTTTGAGGGTTTAGTGCCTGAACTTGGTGATACTGTTGAGGAAGTTTTGAGTGGTCGATCTGTGAGATGGATCGTTACTCTGCGAGGTCGTCCTCGTATAGTTACTGCAAACATAACAGGTGATCTCTATCAAGATTCAGATGGTTCATGGTTTTTTAATCATGGCGCAAGGATTGTGGGGATCTATCAAGAAGATGGGGCTGTTCCGGGTAACTCAACTGGTGATATGAATCCAATCCATAAAATACGTGAAATTCTTACTGATGATACGGCTATGAATAAGCCTGAGTCCGATATCAACGATGTTAATTTCAAAAAAGCCGCAGATGTGCTTTATACCGAAAAACTGGGAATATCTTGGTCTGTAACAGAGAAGTCATGTCTTGAAGCCATCAATGAACTTTGTGGCCATATCGAAGCGGGTGTGCGGATGAACCGTCAAACTGGTTTATATGAGATGGTCTTATTTCGTGATGATTGGTTTGCAGAGAATGAAGTTCACACACTGCCTGTCAACAAAATTAAGGGTATGCAGTTGGATGGAGCAACATCTGCAGATGAACTGATTAATAAGTTGAACGTGAGTTATTACAATCAAAGTGCGATTAAAAACTCTTCATTTTCAATTGCCGAGAATGCTGCAATTCGGAACTTAAATGGACATGAAAACTCTGATGACGTGAAGTTTCCTTATTTCATGCATCAGCGTAATGCAGCAATAGTAAGTCAGTGGAAGCTCAAGCAGGTATCTACTCCAGTTTGGCAAGGAACTTTCACAACTGGGTTTTATCAGGCACGAAAGTGGAATCGGTATGACTTGCTCAAACTGGAATGGCCAAAAAGATGGAATGGAACCATTTTAGTTCGGATCATGAAAATCAACTTAGGTACCGGTACAGATGTTTCGATTGATTTTGTAGAGGTCGTGCCTTATTCAAGTAATCCTTCTTCCAGCATTGTGATTGATACGCCTGTAGACACCACACCAAAACCTCCACAGCCTGCATTGTTTAAGGCTTTTGAGTTGTCCTATTTAGAAGCAGTGCAGCTCAATGGGCAGAAAGCTGTGGACGAGGCTCTAGCTTATAACCCTGATGCAGGCTATGCGGCGGTGATTGCTCAGCGCCCACAAAGTAATTCATTAAATGCTCTGATGTATACAGATATTGGCAATGATTATGATCGGGCAGGCGCAATTACATATAGTGAAACGGCTGAGCTTGATCAAAATATTTCTCAGATCAACACCACTTTCATCGTAAAAAATGCAGGTGAGATTGATATGGTTAGTCTCGGTACGCAGATCACTATAAATCAAGAGATTATGATGTATCGATCCTATGATGATGAAACTGGGCTACTCACTGTCAAACGTGGGGCGCTAGATACGATTCCTCAAAATCACTTGGCTGGGAGTATTTTGTATTTTGCAGATGATTTTATCACGGTAGATCCAACGGAATATGTCACTGGTGAGATCATCAATGTAAAAGCACTGACGACTACTCCAAGTGGTATTTTAGGGATTGATGATGTTGATATGCAGCAAGTTGAAATCAAAGCTCGTGCGATCCGCCCATATCCACCAGCTAATGTAAAAATTAACGGTGAATATTGGCCAATTGAAATTGAAACCGATTTGATTATCACCTGGGTTGATCGTAATCGTGTACAGCAAACCGGTGGTGAAATTTTAGGATGGTATGAAGGTGGTGTGACAGGCGAATCGGGAACCACAACACATCTTACTTTAACTCAGTTTGACGAAAATGAAGTTGAATTGGAGGTGGTGAGCGTTAATGTTTCGGCAGCCAATACATACACATATCCAATGTCAGCACTAGAAGTTGATACTCGTACAATTCGAGTGGAATTAAAAACTATGCGCGATGGTTATGAGTCGTACCAGTCATTCAATCACACAGTTGAATTATCGCAATTCTTTTCAGCACCTTATAATTTGACAGTTGAGTTTAAAAATGACTAATCGTTTAGAGCTAAATTGGAAACTAGATGGTTTTGTGGATGAGCAGCGTTATTACTGCTCTGAAACACCGATTGATACCGCAAATTTGCCAGTTCCTAAGGCAGTTTTGGCGGGTGATGTGCGCACATATACCGATACAGATGTTATTGCAGGTAAAACATACTATGTATGCGTTGGGTCGGTTAAGAACAGTGCTGAAAAATTGAGTGACATTAAAGTTGTGTCAACTCAAACATATTTGCTGAATATGCCATTTACGTCTAATAAAAACGACCATGGAAAATTCGGTCTGACAGCTACAACAGTAGGCAGCGCAGTAATTCAAGATGGGTATTTGTATGTTCCTGCCGGAAGTTACATTCATTTTAATACAACAGGAATCACAGAATTAAACTTGGGAACATCTGACTTTGAGTTTGGTGTTGAAGTAGCATTAATGCCGACCGGTGGCGGGTCATATCCGTGTTTATTTGGTGTTGGAGCGGGGTGGTCTAACGGTGCTATATCAATGCAATTTAACCCGCAGTCTAGATTTATGTGTGCGATTATGAGCCCGGGGGAAATTGATGCTTTTGCTCCGACAAATCAAACGCGAGATGGAGTTACTTTTGTCAAATATGTCGTTAGACGAGTCGCAGGAGTTTGGACAACGTATAAAGATGGTATAGCGGGAGCATCATTAACGAACTCAGCATTCATTGCTGATTTCACTAGAAATGGCGTTATCACAATCGGTGCTGCGAGTTGGAGTGTTTCGACAACTGCATCGCATAGTAAGGTTAAAAACTTGTATTTGAAAAAATTATAGTGAGCACCTTTCGGGGTGCTTTTTTATTGCCAAAAATTAGGGGGCGCAATGCCAAATGACTACTCATCTGACCCACCAGTAGCGACAGCAGGGCAACTCATTGCCATTTCAGACAAGATTAATGATCTTGGAAAAAGTATAGATAAGTTAGCTGAAACGCCCCAAAAGCTCGACCGCATGAATATGCAGTTAGAGCAGCTCAACAAAGAGCATCAACAGACACGAAATGACTTAACCCAAACTCGTGACAATCTGCAAGAAGATTTAGACCGAGCAAAGTCAAACTTCAAAAGCGAGATCAAGCAAGTCCGAAATGAGATTGATCCGAAGTTTAAAGAAATGGATATGCAGATCAGGGTGTTAAGTGAAAGCAAAACCAAGATTGATAACACCACAAGTCTTGTACGCTTTGGCGGCATTTTCTTGGCAGGCTTATTTGTAGTCGCTTGGAATACTCAAACAAGCAAAACAGACACGGTAAACACTCAGGCCACAACCAACGCCCAAAGTATTCAGGTTCTTGAAAAACAGTCTGATCAACTTTTAAGAACGGTTGAGGAAATCCGAAACAAACTTTATGAACGAAATGTGAGAGAAAAATGAAATTGATTGATAACTGGAAACAGGCTTGGAAACTCAAGTCAGTACAAGTGGGTGCATTAAGCGCCTTTTTTTATGCCCTGATTTTATTCTCAGAACAGTTTTTAAATGTCTGGGCAGTGATTCCGCAAGAGTTGAAAAACAAGATTCCTGAAAACGTTGCTGAATGGGTGGGGGTTTTCGTTGGTGTAGCAATGGTGCTTGCTCGACTTAAAAAGCAGCCTGAACTGCACGAAGTAAATCAATTCGTCACAGTCACAGCAGGGCATTCCAATAAAGATCCGGGCGCGGTGAATGGAAAATTTAAAGAAGCCGAACTGGTTTCTCAATTCCGTAATGCAGTTGCTTACTATCTACGTGAGGCAGGCATTCAGTATAAAACCGATGGGGTAGGCACAACCAACCAAAACTTAAATGCAGCAATCAAACTCATTAAAGGCTCAAGCGTTGCTGTTGAATTCCATATGAATGCAGCAGTATCAAAACAGGCCAATGGCGTTGAAACTATCGCATTGCCGAAAGACAAGAAGCTTGCACAGGACTTATCGAAAGCTGTAGCAGATGTTTTTGGCAGTCGATTGCGTGGAGATAATGGTTGGATTGATCAAAGTAAATCCGCACGAGGGAAGCTTGGATTTATCAGCAATGGTGGTCTAATTGTAGAGCTTGGTTTCATCTCCAATGAAGAAGAATTATCTCAATTCAATGCTCGATATTGGTCGGCTGCTAAGGCTGTGGCCAAAGTTCTAATTGAATATGAAAAGCGCAATTAAGGTTTTATTGGCTATTCGGAATAACGTGTGTAATTAATTAAACCATGTTATATTCTTATTTCGGAATATCGTGTGGAAAATAGAATGAAGCCACATACAAGAAATACAGAAAACAAACATGGTGAACTAAATGAGTTGGCTCTTTTCGCAGGCGCTGGTGGAGGAATACTCGGATCACACCTGCTTGGATGGAATACAGTCTGCGCAGTTGAACGTGATGCCTACGCAGCACAAGTTCTGGCGCAACGACAAAACGATAGAATTCTCAAACCTTTCCCTATTTGGTCTGACGTTACAACTTTTGACGGAAGACCATGGAAAGGCATTGTTGATGTCGTTTCTGGCGGGTTTCCATGTCAAGACATCAGTATCGCAGGCAAAGGGCAAGGACTTAATGGAACAAGATCTGGTTTGTGGTCAGAGTTTGCTCGGATCATTTGCGAAGTGGAACCAATGTACGCATTCATTGAAAACAGCCCAATGCTCATTACTAGAGGACTTGATAGAATCCTCTGTGATCTTGCCAAAATGGGGTTTAATGCAGAATGGGGAATTATTTCATGTGCAAATACCGGTGGAGTTCATAAACGAGAACGCACCTGGATTGTCGCTACCAACACCAGGTGCCAACGAGGGTATAGGGTCAGGAAGAAACAGATTCATAGGTTCTCCGGAGTACCGTGGGGCAAAGACATCAGAAGCATTGAGGACCTGCGAAGAAGATCCGATTTACCTCAACCCCTTGTTCGCAGAATTAATCATGATGTGGCCTTTGGGATGGACAGACTTAAAGCCATTGGCAATGGACAGTTTCCTCTTGTGGCAAAATGCGCATTTAACTCCCTCTCATAAGGCTGTTGCGTGATGACTGATATCCTAGCTCTTTCAAATTGGGTTGTATTGAGTGTTGAGCATGGTAAAGAATTAATCATTAAAGCTGAATACTTAGTACAGCCTGATTGCTGTTTAAAATGTGGTTCTGAGCACTTCTATAAACATGGTCCAAAGACCATAGCTTATCGTGATGGCCCAGTACGTGGCTCACCTGTCATTGTTCAAGCTATATTGAAACGATACCGTTGCAGAGATTGCGGTGGAACGTTCATTCAGCCTATTGATGGTATTGAGCCAAATACACGTATGACAGAGCGTTGCGTCGAGATTATTCAAAATGAATGCTTTATCGATACCTTTGTGAACATTGCAAAGCGTATAGGTTGTGATGATAAGACGGTACGTTCCATAGCTAATGAGTACGTTAGTCGCCTAAATGAAGCATATGAGCCTGATTTGAGTGGTTGGATCGGCATTGATGAAACTAAGATTGATGGCAAACAACGCTTTGTAGTCGTGAATGTTGAACAACGCCGATACATCGATATGTTTGATACGCGCGATAAGGCTGCTGTTTCTAACTGGATACAACGCAACAGGAACGCGCCAATCGAAGGCTTTATTATGGATATGTGGAAGCCTTACAAGGATGCTATTCGAGCTGTATTCCCAAATATGCCAATCATTGTTGATAAGTTCCACGTTGTCCGCATGGCAAATCAAGCTATGGATGGAGTTCGTATTCAATTGTCAAAAGATCGTGCGAAAGCGATTGGCAAGGACTGGATGCGTCGTAAATCTTTGCTTAGGATGCGATACAAGAACCTTGATGAACATGGCCTCTACAACACTGATATGTGGCTTGCAAATGAACCACACGTAGCAATAGCGCATAACCTCAAAGAGCTGTTCTACTGCATTTACGATCAAGATAATCGTAATGATGCAGAGCAAGTGCTTAATGACTGGCTTGACATCATCCCACCAGAGATGAAGAAAACAGGCAAAGACTTTAAGCCATTGGTTACAGCGGTTAAGAATTGGCGAGAGGAAATACTTGCATACTTCGACAAGCCGTTAACAAATGGTTATACCGAAGCAATGAATGGTGTAGCAAAGGTTATTAATCGCCAAGGTCGTGGTTATAGCTTTGAAATGTTAAGAGCCAAACTGTTGTTCAAGGATAACCATAGGGAGATTCTTGGCAATGTCGTTAAGCATTCAGATTTCTTATCTGAGGAAGAACTAATCGCACTAATAGAACAGTCTCATGTATGTCAGATTTGTTCAGCTAAGCCTATAGGTGAAATATCCGGTTTAGGACTTGGTTACTGTAATTCTTGTTTTGATAAGTTACTTAATGGGGAAGTAAATTCCACACAAAGCTAACAATTTTAACTAGGCTCTATAGAGTAGATTTACACATCATATTCCGTAGAGCCGTTTTATTGCTGTGCATCCTCTTATCAGGTTGCACGGCTCACTCAATTACGACGAATGTGAATGTGGGGATTTGCATTGGGATTGTTTAATTACACTCAAATTCACACCTATATATAGTCATTAAAAAAATGTAGACTGATTTGTAGACTGTTGAATTATATTTGTAGACTGTTTATGGTTGTTAGTGCAAAGTGTTGCATATATACAATATATTTAAAAACAATGATCTACTGTTATTTACAATCAATTAGATTAAACGCAAAACAATGTTCTCAGAACTGGAAGTTCTAATGGTTAGAAAGTTTGGTTTGATTCAAGCCATTGTTATTGATTAGTTTATTATGCATAAAGTCTACACTAAAAAATAACGTGTAGACTATATGTAGACTGTTGAGTAATTTCAGGCTTAAAATGCAAGTGTCGAATTTGTAGATTAAGCCTGAAATGAAACTCAACAAGACTAATGTTGATGCTATTGCATTGACCGAAAAAGGGCAAGCGATCTATCGTGACTCAGACCTGATTGGTTTTGCAGTCCGAGCCACCACCAAAAGCAAATCTTATATCGTTGAACGCCGCCATGCTGGAAAGTTATTCCGTGTGACGCTGGGTAAGACTAATGAGATTACACCTGCGGAAGCTAGAAAAAGGGCTCAGTCTATTTTAGCTGATATAGCCAATGGTGTTTTTGAGAAAAAGAAAGATGCCTTAAATAGCAAGATAACCTTAAGTCAGGCTTTCGATCTGTACCTAAACCAGAGAAAGTTAAAGCCGCTTTCCGTGGATACCTACAATCACTGCATCAATACCTTTCTTTCAGACTGGAAAGAACGGCCTATATTTGAAATCAACAAAAAGGATGTATTTGACCGATTCATTAAGCTAACAGAATACAGCCCCACTCAAGCCAATCTTACTTTAAAAATGTTCGGGTCTATCTGGCGCTTTGCTCAAATCCATTGCTCAACTGATGAAAATCCGATTCTCAAACAAAACCCAGTTGATGTTATTCCTGCAAAACGCGGTTGGAATAAAACCAAAGCACGTACACGCCACCTAGATGAAAGCAATATCCATACTTTTTACAATGCGGTCCTAAATTACTTCACTGAGCGCTCTTTATATGAAGATGCCTCTAAGAATGCTACACGCGACCTTGTGCTATTCATCATGTATACCGGCTGCCGTAGAAATGAAGCTCAAACCCTAAAGTGGGAGAATGTAGACATCGAGAAGGGTTTATTTGTATTTAAAGACCCAAAGAACGGTGACGACCACTTATTGCCAATGGGTGACCATTTATTTGAAATTATCAAACAGCGATATGAATTAAAAAGTAATGAGTATGTCTTTCCGGGTTCCAATATGTCCACTGAAGCAAAACACATATCAGGTGCTCAAGGCATGTTAAAGACAATAGGGGAGCAGACCGGTATTGAAATCTCACTGCATGATTTACGCCGAACCTTTGCGACAATCTGCAATAACTTGGACTATGGTCCATATACGATTAAGCGATTACTCAACCATAGATCTGGCGCTAAAAATGATGTGACTGGTGGTTATGTGCAGGTGTCACTTAAAAAATTACGGCTTGCAATGAATGACATTGAAGCCGTGTATCAGGGTAAGCTCAACTGCTTCGATTAAGAGGCAAGTTGAGCCGTATTCATTACTGTCTGTCGCTCTTGGTAAGCCAACACGTCTGACTTCTTGTAAGTAACACATCGACCAACCTTTGTGTAAGGAATCCCGCCACCCGCACAACGCAAGCGCTGTAAGGTATGGACAGAGCAGGAGAGGTAAATTGCTACATCTTCCTGCGGAAACAACTGCTGATCCGATGCAGCAAGGAAGCGATCTAAACGCATATCTTTATCTTGCTGCGACATTTCATTTAGCTTAATTTTCACTTTTCACCTCCAATCTTTTACCTGCTTTGATTTCTTCAGGCTCTGCATGTCTGAAATCCTGCAACAAATACACATGATCAAACTTTTCATTTTTTATCTTTGCTAGACCACCCTGCAAATAAGTAATTTCACTCACTAATTCACATCCATTTTTGCTTACAACCAAATCCCCAACCTCAAAAATGTTGTGCTGGCGGCGGTATTGGAGAAGGGCGGCTTTTAATCTTTTATATCTATCAGATCGAATATCTATTTTCTTTACCGCTTTGCTTACTTTCTCATACCCGCCCAATCGCTCAATTAGATTCATGACACCTCTCCTAAAGACTTCACCACACCAATCGGCAACCCAAACACATCACGGAAAGCCTTATCAAATTCACCGCTTTGGATGAATTGATCGATGTTGTTTGCAGGCTTTTGATGCCCTGCGATATAGCTACTCAGCATGTGGTAATACAAATCAGCATTGCTATTAATCTCAAGAATCACACCAGTGCCATTATTTACACGCTGTCTTAAAGTTGCTTCTAACTTACGAACAAAGCCGCTGTGCAGGTGATGCGACTCGCTTGTAATGTTGTATAAAGCGCCTGTTTGACCTGCATCTAACACCAAATTAAAAGGCTTTTCTTTGTGTAGTTCGCCGATGATGAAATTGGCTACTGCAATGTTTGTTTGTTGAATTTCAGTCATTGGCTGGCTCCTGAACCACGGTCATGCGGTCTTTTTTACCATCGACATCAAATAAAATATCCATAGCTGTTTTTTGAAGATGGATCGCTACTGCTGTGATAGCCGAATCAGTAACATCCTCTTTTTTTCCGACCATAATACCTTTATTTATATCTACTCGACTTGCATAGATTTGGTTTGTCAACATTGAGCAAACGACACGCATTGGATTAGTCATTGGCTGGCTCCTGTGCTTTAACTTCACCACTCAACTTTTCATAAATTGACTGAAGCAAGTTATTAGCGGTTCTTTCTGTATTGCTCAAACCATTATCAAAATAGCAATCAATATCATGAAGTATTGAATTGACATCCAATTGAGCCGGCACCGCTTGGGCTTTGGCTGCTTGCCATGCGTCACGCGCACCTTTTAAATATTCACGCTCAGCAATAGTTAAGTCTCTTTCTTTACACGCTTGGTAAAGCTTTGCTATTTCTGGCAGGGATGTAAAATCTTTATCTTCCTGAATATCCATCACACTCTCCTGAGCAAACATCTGCGCAAAATCCTGATTTATGGTTAAAATTGCGCAAATAATTGCTCGAAATATTTAATTATCGCGTTTTAAGTATTGCGAATACCTATTACGCCACCTCAAATTCTTCAAATGTTATTTCGTTGCCAATATCTTTTAGTTTTCGCCATAGCTTCTTAGCCGCATTGATATTCTCTTTGCGCACGCCACGATAAAAATCCAAAGACATCCATTCACCATCACACCACTGTCTGCCGCAATTTATGCAAGTTGAATCCCATCCACGATAGTGTTGAAAAAATTCAATGGCTCGACTATTTTTCTTGCAGTCTGGGCAGTTAAATCGAACTATTCTTTTTGCGTTAAATCGAGGTCTGTTGATATGAATATCCATCACGCCACCTCATTAAACGGGTCATGTTTCTTAAATTCTTCATACAAGCGCACGGCAATCTTATTTAGCTTCCCGTTCGCCATAATGACCACACCGCGAGGAAAGTTCTTATTCACCACCTCACAATAAAAATGCGTGTCACCTGAGCTATGACGCACACCCCGATAGCCGATGCGGACAAGCCAGATAATGAAGGCTTCACTCATAAGGGGGTGGACGCGAGTTAATTTTTTCATGCTGCCACCTCAACTGGATTTAACTCAGCAATGATCTGATCAATTTTTTGATTAAACCGAATCACTGACTGCTCAATACCTGCAATATCTAAATCCTCTGCATTCACCCGAATAACTACCAGTCGCAAATGCTCAGGCAGGCGAGGGTCATAGCTCACAAAGTCACACCACTTGCGGCGCGTACAAGACAATTGCCAAGTAATCTGTGGCACATATTCAGCAGGTACTTCTTTGGTTAGCAGTGTATTTAAATGAGTGGCAATAGAGGGACACTTAACCTCAATCTGACCATCTAAGTTGACCAATCCGTCTGGAGAGGCACCGCTTAGCTTGATAACTGGATGGTCAATTAAACCCGTACCTTTAACAAAATTACCTGTCTCGTTTTCATAGGCTGCAATTGCATTTTCTTCTTGATCAATACCCCATTGCATTGCCTTTGATGTTGGAGTTTCCTCCTGAACGCCAGTAATGCGCTCAGAAAGAATTGTTAATGTTAGGGCGTTGTATTTCTTCCCTTTAACAGGTTTTGCACCAATGTCTTTAATGCGGCTTGCAGTCACTTTGCCACAGCGATCTGCAAACCAACCTTCACTACGCTGGAGAATGGTCATAGGTTTCTCCTTGGCGTAAAAGCGCTTGATCTGCAAGCTCTGCGATTTGTTTAAGACCTGCTGAGTGGGTAGTCCAGAAGTGTTTTTTACAATCACCTTTGGGTAGGGCGATATAAGCCTCCTGAAGTCGATTTGATCCGTATTGCGCCTCATTTTGAAGATGAGATAAAAACTCATCCTCAAATTCTTGATAGTCAGTAGGTGCCGAACTCCCAATTGCTTTTTGAGTGTCAGTAAACAGCTCAGATCCGCCGACCGTAATTTCCTTGCCCTGCATTTCTTCGACCGTGTATTCGTTTCCAATTTCCTCTGGAAAAGCTTTGCGCAAAGCACCAGCTTCAGCACATTTAGCTAATTGGCCGCGCTTGCGCTTCGTCCACATTGAGTTCAGGCCGCCATCCTTAACAGTGGCGCATGCTTCTTCAAAATATTCGGTATGGCAAAACGGAACCTTGTCACCGTGGATGATCCGGTACACAGTCACGGTGCATGACTCTGGAACCGTGTGCACAACATTGCCAAACTTAATATCAACCATCGGGCCAAATACTGGTGCATCTTGACCCGCATACTGATTGGTACGTGTTGCGGTAATTCGATGTTCAGTAATGGATGGCATAATCACATCACGCCATTGTGATTGACCTGTTTTAGAATCCTTCACACTCATTGGTACGATATGGCAAGGCTTCTTCATGATGTCGAGATTACGTGCTTTCGCATACTCAACCGCCATGATGATCGACTCAGGTTTTGCACCTGGAAAGATCGAAGATGTAAGGGCAGACCACATCGACTCATCAAGGTCATAATCTTTGATTGATAAGCCTAATTGGCTTTCAACTTGAGCTACTGCATTCATTTTCTTATTCCTTAAAATTTGATCGAAACGTGAGGCACTAAGCCTTTATTAATTGCATTTAGAACAGCTTTACCCTGATCAACACTTAAACCAAGATCAGTCAGACCTTTAAGCGCTTCACTACAGATTTGCTTTTTGTGAGCCACATCAGCTTCACGCGCTTCAGCCGCTTTACGTTCAGCTTCAACCCTTGCGATCTGCTCAGCTTCGATGCGTTTACGCTCAGCCTCAATCGCATTTTGACGGTCAATTTCAGCTTGTTTTTCACGCTCAATAGCTTGCTGTTTTAATTGCTCTTCACGCAATTCCGCAGCTTCTTTTTCAGTTTTCAATCGAGCTTCACGTTGTTCTGCTTCAAGCTTTTCACGCTGCACACGCTCAGCTTCAAAACGTGCTTTTTCTTCTGCTTCACGAGTAGCCTTTTCAGCAGCTTCACGCGCAATTTGTGCTTCACGTTCTTGTTGAATGCGTTGTTGTTCTGCGATGCGAAGGCGTTCCAATTCTGCTTGTTCGGCTTCAAATTTTTCACGCACACCTAAAGCCTTGCGCAACACTTCCAATGTTTCAAATTTGGCAAGCTTGGCTTGTTCTTCGTATTCCTCGAATGAAGAGTCGATCACTCTGTTTTCAAGCGTTTCAATAGCTTCTTTAATTGTTGATGCAGTCCATTCGCTATCAGCCGCGGCTGCTAAGGCAGAGACCATGCGGATAGTTGCAATGTGATGCTCATGCTTCGCCACGCGATCCTTTTCAGCTTGTTCCCAAGCATCACGCGGTGCCAGGATTTCATTGCGTAGCTCATCAAACTTCTTAACAGTAGCAATGCGGTCATCATCAATAAGCTTGATTTGAGCCTTTTGCTCGGCAACCAACTCCTTGCCACACTTCTCAATAAAAGTCTTAGATTTACTGATTTTTAGAGCAAGTGAGCCAATCTGATCACGGCCTTTTTTAGTGGTCACATCAGGCACATGTGAGCGCGCTTCTTGAGCAATGCGCTCGAATAATTCAGCGGTGCCGCCTGGTGTGCGAAATGCAGATACAACAATGTTTTGATCCGCGATTTCTAATTCAAATTTTGCATTCATATTCTTGTCCTTGTGCCATTTCAAATTTTTCAACCGCATCCGCTTCGAGCCATTCATTTAACTCATAGACCTGAGATTCAGTCAGAATGAAATGCAAGCCAGCTGGTGTTTCTTCAAAGTCGGACCGAGTGACCAAAGCTAAAGTTTTGTTATCCACTTCAAGCTTGGTGTAATCCACATCACGTCCAAATTCAGGGTGAAATTGCTGTTCCACATACATTGAATCCGTCAATTCAACCGCTTTGATTTCACAGTCAATGGACTCACTACCAACCACGAAAGAAAACTGCACATTGTCCGCATCAACCTCAATGCCTGACTTTTTGATTGAAAGCATCGGAAAGCAAGGCGCGAACAACTCAGGTTTGGTTTGGGTGTTCATGCTGGCACCTTCTTTTTTAACTGAGCTTTAAGGATTTCAATTTCAGCTTTTAAGTCTTGCACTTGCTCCGACTGCAATACCTTTAATTGCTCAGTTGAGAATGCGCTTTGACATTCCTGAGCAATGCGCTCAATCGTTTTTTCCACCTCAAGAAATGACGTAGCATCAGCATTATTCACACCGTACTTGAATGCACCTTGTGCAGCGCCGAATATTGTCGCGTAGTAATATTTACGACCTGCAAACTTGTCAGCATTTACATAGCCGTCTTGTTGCTTCTCAGGGATTTGACCAAGGATAATTCCTGCATCATTTTTAGATGAGTAAATTACCCATTCTTTATTCAGTCTTATTTCCATTAGCGCTCTCCCTTCGCAATCGCAGCATTAATCTTTTCAATCTCATAACGATCAACATAGGCATTAATCGTCTTGTCAAAATGCACCACGTTTAGAATGTCCAGAAACTCAACCGAAGCATCATCAAGCTTGTACTCAACATAAATGCTGTAATCATTAGCTTTGACAGTAGCGACACAGGTTTCATGACAAGTACGTTTAAGCACTTCATATTTTTGAGCAGTGATAACCACTTGAGGATTATCATCAGCAACTTTGGCAGGCTGGAAAGCGTAAGCTACTGCTATCCCCGCGCTGATTGATGCTGCAA
>JAVXBC010000050.1:0-17583 GCA_036660195.1 Acinetobacter sp. | reverse complement strand
TCACTGTTAACAAGCAGTAATAGATCAGCTTAAGATGATCTGTGAACAGCCGCTAGGTTTTTCACAGATCATTATTATCTTTCTGATGGCTTCAACTTTTATATCAATGAGCCAGCATCACTAAATCAATCATATAAGAAGGTTCATTAACCTAAGAAATGAATGTGATAGATAATGCTTGTGTTTTTACTTCTGTACAAATGGATAACATCAAACATAACGCCCTATCATCCATAAAGCACAATAAAACAAGATTAAAAAATATTTTTCATTCACAATCTTGGAGAAATTCTTAATATCTAAACGTCATTTCAAAATCTTCTTCTATTTGCTTTAGTACATATACAAAATATAGTAAATTGAAGAAACACTTCTCTAATAAATTTCGATGGAAAAGTTATGAAACATTTATCTTCAAATGCTTACGATGATGTTTCTCCTCCAGAGGAAAGCCTTTCAGAAATTCATCCGGACATTCGTGTCGGATTTATTTTAATGGACAAATTCACTTTGGCTCCTGTTTCTGGATTTGTTGAATCATTAAGGTTTGCCGCAGACAAGTCTTTTCGCAGTTTACAAATCTATTGCAAATGGGATTGGATGACCTTTAATAATCAGCCCGTTTCGGCCAGTTGCGGGTTATCCGTTAATCCAACGACCCCATTCAACTTAGCTGAACTAAAAGAAAAATATGACTATATTGTCATTGCAGGCGGATTACTAAGTGAAACCCGACAATCTCCTGAATCAGTGCTCACTGCACTGAAAACAATTCATGAAGCAAAAATCCCAATCATTGCATTGTGTTCAGGCTGTTTTGTTTTAGGTAATGCAGGACTGCTCGATGGTCGAAAATGTGCCATTCATTTTACAACGAGAGATGAGTTCGCCAATCGTTTTCCAAAAACCATCACAATCATCGATCAAAGTTATGTTGAAGATAGCGGCATTTTCACATGCCCAGGAGGAACTGCAATTGATTTGGCAGCACATTTAATTCGCATTCACTGTGGAGATATCCGTGCGCAAAAAAGCTTAGAATATCTTTTGGTAAAAGATGGAGCACCATCTTCCTTAAAAAAAGCAGAACAGCTTTTAGAAAATCCATCTATATATGAAAATGCGATTGTCTCTAAGGCAATTTTTTACATGAGTGAAAATTTAAGTTCACATATTACGCTCAAAGAAATAGCAGAACATGCCAATACCAATCCAAGACAATTGCATCGTGCATTCATTGCGAATACCAATGAACCTCCTGCCAATTATTGGAGGCGCTTAAGACTCGAACATGCCAGAAAATTACTTGCCAATACCAGTTCTTACATTACAACAATAGCCAATGAATGCGGTTTTTCCGATGCTTCCCATTTTATTCTTTGGTTTAAAAAACAATACGGCGAGACACCTTTTACATATCGAAAACGCCGCCACGAGGTTGAACGGCGACAGTAATTCAGCCTCGTTTTAAAAATTAGAGCGTGATTGATTATGATTTTTATCAACCTTGATATGAATATTATATAATTTGTCCTAATTTTTACATTTTATATTGCTTAGTTGTTTTAATCTTGCGCACTTTTTGCTCTTCTTTCATTTTAATTCAACCGAATTGAATTCTCTCTATGTCTAAAAATCTAGCAACACTCGTTGGCTTGAGTGCTATTGTAATGTGGGCTTCCATGGTCGGTCTGATTAAACATGTCAGTACCGCACTAAATCCAACACTAGGCATCACACTTATTTATTCCTTTAGTGCGATTTTTTTATTACTGATTTTTAGATTTCCAAATTTTAAGCAGATTAACAAAACCTATTTAATATTGGGGACAATTTTATTTACTGCATATGAGTTGTGTTTTTCATTTGCCATTGCATATTCAAAAACGCATCAACAGGCAATCGAAGTCAGTATTATTAATTATCTATGGCCAAGTTTGACCATTCTAGCCTTTGTGATTTTTAAAGAATTAAGATTTAATCTGCTGATTATTTTGGGTTTAATCATTTCAATTTCAGGCATTATTTTTATCCAAGCAGGTTCGAATTCTTTGAGTATACAAAGTATTCTCAATAATTTTTCCAGCAATCCACTAAGCTATATTTTGGCCTTATTGGGGGCAATTATTTGGGCACTTTACTGTGTTCTCACCCGAAAAATGAGCAATGGACATAATCCAATTGCTTTATTTTTTATTGTTGTTGCACTTACGCTCTGGTTAAAACTCTTTTTAACTGACCAATTTGAACTACCAACACTCGATATAACAACCCTTACTTATATCATCATTGCGGCTTGTGCCATCGGTTTTGGTTACGCTGCATGGAACGTAGGCATTATTCAGGGCAATATCACGATTCTAGTCATCGCATCCTATTTTACCCCGATTATTTCATCTGTTTTAGCCATGATGATGTTACAAACACATTTATCCTCGACCTTTTGGCAAGGCACTGCATTGGTTACCTTTGGCTCATTTATTTGCTGGATTTCAACCAACTGGATTTCGATCAGACCATTTTTGACAAGGTTATTTAGAAAAATTAAATATACCTTTAGACCCCATCGTTAAGTAAATCAGGCATGATGATATTCGGTTGATAAAAACTTTAGATTCTATTTAGTCGCCATCTAAATATTCAATCGATATTTAGAGGGCGTGATCATCTCATTTAACGCATCAATCTAATGCAGCTGCTTCAGAAAGATTTTTGGATTTGGTTTCTGGTGCCCATGCAACCGATACCATTAGACCAACAAAAGTAACGGCTGCTGCCACATACATGGTATTACCAATTCCAATCGTTTCCAGTGATATAGGAACTAAAAATGTTCCAATAGCTGCACCGATTCTCGTAGCAGATACTCCCCACCCCATGGCATAAGGACGTAACTCTGTTGGGAAAATTTCGTTTGGATAAACCAGTTCTAATACTTGAGCGCCGCCAATAAATAAAGCATATGCGCCAAAGAAAACCAAGACAATCATTTCAGAAGCATCAGAAAATGCCCCAAGGAATAACAAAGCCAAACCAGACCAAAGAAAACTATGGATCAGCATTTTACGACGACCCAGTACATCAATTAATTTGGTGCCAATAATACAGCCAACAACAAAGAGTAAAGTAATTGCTACTGAACCATATGCCGCCCAATTTCCTTGAAGTTTTAATGCTGCCAACACTTTGGGTGCAAATGCATACACTGCAAATACAGGAATAATGGCACATGTCCAAAAGATAATGACAAACATTAAACGTTTACCATATCCCATACGTAACAGATCACTCAAAGAAAGTTTTGCTGTGGTCGGTTCTTTAGGTAAATTGGCTAAGGAGAAATCGTGACCATAGACCTTCTGAATCACCTGTTCTGCTTCAGTATGGCGATTTTTAGTAATAAGCCAACGTGCCGACTCAGCCGTACCCAGTCGTGAGAGCAGTAAAAAACCACCAATCAGAACTGAACTCGCCAACGCCCAACGCCAGCCTTCACTGCCAACAAATCGAACAATTATGTCACCGAAAATATAAGCCATAGCCGCACCAGCAAACCATAAAATGGTAAACCCTGCTAAGCGTGAACCTCGATATTTTTGCGGAACAAATTCCACAAATAAGCTGGTTGCAGCAGAATAGTCAATTGCGATCGCAATACCAATCAAAAACCGCAACATGAAAATCATCGTGGGTGAATCCGTCCATAAGTGTAAAATTGAACAGATTAAAAATATGACGGGCGCAACAAATATAATTTTTCGGCGACCAAACTTATCCGTAAGCCAACCACTAAATAAACCGCCTACAAAGATCCCGAGAAGTGCTGATGTTGCAATCATGCCTTGCCAAAAATTACTTAAATGTAAATTGGCGGTCATCTGAACCAATGCCACACCAATAATACTGAGGATATAGCCATCCATTAATGATGCACCGCCCACAGAAATCGTCAATCGTTGATGAAATGCGTTTAGGGGTACATCTTCCACAGATATTTTAGAATTATTCATTTCTTTCTTCCTTTTTTTAAAGTAAGCAGAACCCACTAAACAGTTGAAATAATAAATTTATTTCAAAGTTTAATTTTCTAACTGTGAAGTGAGTTGAGCGTTATTTCCCTTTAATAATTTAAAATGCTTACTAAATTATTAATTATTTACCTCTTTAAAACTGGCTTTCTTAGGCTTTTGTCGTGTTGCCATCCAACATAGAATTGAACCGACACATACCATAGCCGCGCCTTGCCAAAACGATATCGACAGTGGGGTATGTAAAACGACTGCTGCGAGTGCAGCAGAAAATACGGGTATGAAATAAGACGCTCCAGCAAGAATCGTGACGTTTCCATGTAGGATTCCAACATTCCATGCCGCATAGCCAAATCCCATTGCTGCGGCTGCTAAGACGAGGTATATAATGGCATGCAGATCAAAAACCATTGGCTGGCCGCCAATAAGCAAATATTTCATCCATAAAACAACAGCTGTTAGCATAAAAAATAAAGTTACGCCATTCTTGCCATTGGCAATTCTTGCTGTCACCGTACAATAAGCCGCCCAGATCAATGAGCCGATAAATGCCAAGCCGTAACTGAGTGGGTTATCCTGAATATTTGCCCACATACTGCCTATATCTAGCCCTTGATCACCACCAAGCACCCAGCAAATTCCTAAAATGGCAATAATAAATCCTGGAATGACCAATAAATTTGATTTCTGATGATTAAATAAAATTGCGCACACCATCGTCAGTGCAGGCCATAAATAATTCACCATCCCGACTTCAATGGCTTGTCTATTCGTATTTGCATAACCAATAGACAGTGCTAGACAAAGCTCATAAGAAACGAACAACAGACTTCCCCAAATTAAATAACGTTTGGGAAACTCACGAATCTTGGGAAATCCAATACTAAATAAAAGGAAAACTGAAGCAACGCTATACATCATTGCAGCGCCACCGGTTGCTCCCAAACTTTCACTCACGCTACGAATAAGTCCAACAATAGAACTCCATAGCAAGACAGCGATGAGTCCTATTAACGTTGCATTTCTTTTGCTTGTCATAACTTTAATCACTTATCAAATTTACGGTAATTGAACTATTGAACGACCAAAACCAAATCTTTGTTCTTCACTTGCTTACCTGGACCCACCAAAATTTTTTGAACTATACAATCGGTATCCGCTTTAATGGCCAGTTCCATTTTCATTGCTTCTATCGTAAATAAAGTCTCGCCTTTCGCTACGGATTGACCTAATTTGACAGGAATTGTACTAATCATTCCGGGCATAGATGCTCCAATGTGTGCAGGGTTCATCGGATCAACTTGAGGATGCTGTAATGCAGCTGCCACACTTTTTTGCTTAATTTGAATTAAACGTAACTGCCCATTCAATTCAATAAACAAATCTATAAGCCCATCTTTAGCTTCTGAACGTCCAAGCAGTTTAATTTCAAGTGTTTTACCTTGCTCAAGTTCGACTGAAACAGGAATCTGCTCTTGTAAGCCATAAAAAAAGACGGAAGATGGAATAGTAGAAAGCGTTCCGTATTTAAGTTTATGTTGTATAAAGTCATTAAATACTTTTGGATACATAAGATAAGAAGCCAATTCTTGATCACTCATAGGCTGATCAAATATTTGCTGTAAAGCTTGTTTCTGATGTTCTAAATCTACCGGTTGCATAATTGCACCGGGGCGATCATTGAAAGGCTGAGTTCCTTTAAGCACTTTTTGCTGTAGTTTTTCTGGAAAACCATGTGCCGGTTGTCCAAGTTCACCTTTAAATAATGAGACAACCGATTCAGGAAAATCAATTTCTTGATCTGGATTGTTAATGTCAGCAGTGCTGAGATCATTTGTCACCATAAACAAGGCCATATCACCCACCACTTTGGAGGTTGGTGTAACTTTAATAATATCTCCAAACAGTAAATTGACTTGTGCATAAGCAGCTGAAACTTCTGACCAACGTTCTTCTATACCTAGCGAACGTGCTTGCTCGCGCAAATTGGTATATTGACCTCCTGGCATTTCATTGTGATAGACATCCGCAGTACCGGCACGCATATCAGCTTCAAACGGTGCATATATATGACGAACATCCTCCCAGTAATTTGAGAGCTGTTGAATATTGGCTGGGTTAAGCCCCGTATCTCGATCTGTATTCTTTAATGCAGCAACAATAGACCCCATGCTCGGTTGCGAGGTTAATCCACTCATCGCATCCATAGCCGTATCGACGGCATCAACACCTGCATCAATCGCAGACAGAATACTGGCAGCAGCAATACCACTGGTATCATGGGTATGAAAGTGAATAGGTAAGCCTGTTTCCTCTTTTAATACCCGAATTAACTCACGGGCAGCCAATGGTTTACATATACCCGCCATGTCTTTAATGGCAAGAATATTAGTACCAGCCTTCTGAAGTTGTTTTGCCATATCGACATAATAGTTCAGGTTATAACGACGGTTATGATCAAAAATATCACTGGTATAGCAAATAGCCGCTTCACACAGCATTCCAGATTCACGCACTGCATCTATGGCCACATGCATGTTATCTACCGCATTTAATGAATCAAAAACACGAAATAAATCGATTCCCCCTTTTGCCGCTTGTGCAATAAAGTGACGGACGACATTATCTGGGTAGTTGGTATAGCCAACAGCATTAGACGACCGAAGCAACATTTGAAATAAAATGTTTGGTACAGCTTCGCGTAATTTGGCTAAACGTTCCCACGGATCTTCCTTTAAAAACCGCATAGAAACGTCAAATGTTGCCCCACCCCAGCATTCTAAAGAAAATAGTTCACTGGCCATATGTGCATAATACGGCGCAATTTCTAGCATATCCGCGGTACGCATACGCGTTGCGAACAAGGACTGATGGGCATCTCGCATGGTGGTATCTGTGATCAATACACGTTTTTGATCCAGCATCCACTGAGAAAATCCGTCTGCACCAAGTAATTTAAATTGATCCCGTGTTCCGGCAGGCACTGTTTGGGTAAGGTCGATCTTTGGGGGCTGAGCCGTCAGAGGAAGTGTATTGGGTAATTGACGGCCCTTCATTTCAGGCTGACCATTTACAGTAATGTCTCCCAGAAACTCCAGTAGTTTGGTCGCCCGATCCTGTTTAGGCTTCAATTGGAATAATTCAGATGTCGTATCAATAAATCGGGTTGTACACTGCCCAGATGTAAATAAAGGATGGGTAATTACGTTTTCAAGGAATGCTAAATTATTAGACACACCTCGAATTCGAAACTCTTGTAACGCCCGAAGCATTCTTGCATTCGTTTCCTCTGTACTCATGCCACGAACTGTTACTTTCGCTAGTAGCGAATCATAATAAGGGGTAATAACTGCACCAGTGTAGGCTGTTCCACTATCTACTCGAACACCAAAACCGGTGGCACTGCGAAATGCTGTAAGACGTCCATAATCAGGCATAAAGCCATTTTTAGGGTCTTCGGTCGTAAGTCGGCACTGTAAAGCATGGCCAAGTAATTGAATTTGATCTTGCTGGGGGATAAAACTTGCTTTAGCTCCAATTTCTGCACCTTCGGTGATTCGAATTTGTGCTTTTACAATATCAATCCCTGTAATTTCTTCAGTGATCGTATGCTCAACCTGAATCCGTGGATTAACTTCAATGAAGTAGAATTCATCGGTATCAGCATCCATGAGGAATTCAACAGTTCCCGCATGAGTGTAGTTAACTGCTCGGGCAAGCGTTAATGCAATTTCGCATAGCTCATGACGTTGTGATTCGGAAAGATACGGAGCCGGTGCACGTTCAACCACTTTTTGGTTGCGCCGTTGAACAGTACAATCTCGTTCAAATAAATGGACAATATTGCCGTGTGTATCTCCAATAATCTGGACTTCTACATGACGAGCCTGACGGACTAACTTTTCAAGATAAACTTCATCATTACCGAATGCAGATTGAGCTTCACGGCGTGCAACATTAATGGCATCGTCCAGTTCATTTTCATGCTCAACCACACGCATGCCACGCCCACCACCACCCCAACTGGCCTTAAGCATTAGTGGATAACCCACCTCTGCGGCAACAACATGACACTCATTTAAATCATTTGGCAATGCGCCTGTGGCAGGCACCACGGGTACGCCAGCCAAAATTGCAACATTCCGTGCCATGACCTTATTGCCCAATTGGCGCATGACATCAGGTTTTGGCCCGATAAATTGAATACTGGCTTGGGCACATGCTTCTGCAAACTCAGGATTTTCTGATAAAAACCCATAACCAGGATGAATCGCATCAACCTTGGCTTCTTTGGCAATACGAATGATATCCTTGATATCTAAATAGGCTGCAATTGGCTTTTTACCCACTCCAACACAATAAGACTCATCGGCTTTAAAACGATGCAGGGCAAATTTATCTTCTTCTGCATAGATTGCAACAGTACGGATCCCCATTTCTGAAGCAGCACGCATGACACGAATGGCGATTTCACCGCGGTTGGCAACTAAGATTGTACGGATTGATTTCATCATTTAAACACTTTGCAATGACTCTCAAGAATTTTGTGCATAGCTTCTTAAGAGAGTGGTTAATAGGAGGAGCTGACTCGGTTAGGGCTTAATATTTAGAAGTTATAAACCAGCATTAAATTGAGGAGTTTGTTCCACTTTCCATCATCACCTGATGCAAGCGAGCTACTTGTTCCACCCACAAACGGGTCATTTTTGCTCATGACATATTCGGTATATAAAGAAATATTTTTGTAGTCCCATACCACACCAACGATGTTTCGCTGTGAGTCATCAAAACCCTGTGCCTTTTTATTAAAACCACTGAACACCACATATGGCGTGATATTCAGTGAGTCTCGTACATCTTTAAAAACATAATTCGTATCGACCGTATAGAAATAGCCTGTATTGGCAATATCATATTCGGCATCAAATGAACCAAAAGTTGAACTATATGGACTCAAGGCATCTTTATTGCTAAGAGACTGTTTCCCCCCAGTGAGCACCACATTTAAATTTTTATAGTTAATTCGGTTAAACAACGCCCAAGCATTTCTTGAACCATCGGTTGAAGCTTTGTTATTTTCGATTTCTGAATACCAATAGCTACCACCTAGCGATACTTTAAGATCATCAGTGCTTAAAAATTTAAGATCCTGATCAATTCGAGCCATCCATATATTTTTTTCATTTAAATCTGTTTTTAACGGATCAGAGGATGTCACCACATTGGCGGTATAACGGGCGGAATCTTTACTTTCACCATGGTAGTGGCCTCCGTCAGTTGCAAAGTAAGCCAAGTCTACTTTGGTTGCTGAAGGCATCTCGAAGTGGTAATTCACACCTAAATCCAAAGCATCCTGAAGCCCCATGGTATTGTTAATACCTGCATAGAAACTGCTGTCCCAATATCGTCCTGCTCCAAAAGGAATCGGCTGTAAACCCACTGTAATGTTATCGGTTGGATTTAAGCGATAGCCCACATAACCTGAAACCAAGGTTGAAAAATCACAGAAGGTATCGTACTGATAACAGCGATATTCAGCTTTACCAAACCAATCTGGAGACTCGTACCCTAAACGTAAAATAGCAGCATCAAATTTCAGTTTTTGATCGGATGCTGGCTCGCCATAATGCTTATCCTGATAATTTGCTCGAACAGCACCAGAGATGGTTAATGCCCCCAACTCACTGTTTGCATCACCAAAAGTCACAGCAGCAAAAGTAGGTACTGTCATACCAACTGCAAATAATCCAATTCCAGCCTTGCGATAAAATTTATTCATTTTTACATTCCCTGATTTCAATGAATTTTTAGCAAAACCTCCCCCTTCAAAAACGTATCTGTTTTCGAATGAAGATGACGAGGTTTTAAAATTCCCTTGGCTTAACAAGTCCAAGGGATGTGAAACGTCCTTTTATTTTTGGTCTTAGCCCAAATTAGGCTCGGATAGATCAATCCAGATCGTTTTTAATTCCGTGTATTGATCATGCGCCCAGATTGACTTATCACGCCCACCAAAACCAGATTCTTTATAGCCTCCGAATGGTGTTGTAATATCGCCCTCACCAAAACAGTTCACCGTTACGACACCTGCTCGAATGGCACGAGACAGTTTAATTGCATGACGCAAGCTCCCTGTATACACCGAACCCGCTAATCCATAGACAGAATCATTGGCAAGCTCAATCGCTTCATCAATCGTATGAAAGGTAGTCACTGAAAGTACTGGGCCAAATACCTCTTCTTTAAATAAGGTATCTGAAGCACTTACACCATCAACAACAGTTGGCTCAACAAACATGTTTTTTTCAGTGTTTCCACCATATACAATGTTAAGTTTCTCTGCTTTTGCATGATCGATATAAGATTTAACTTTCTCGAAATGCGCTTTACTCACCAATGAACCCAGTTTATTTTCTGGATCAAGTGGATTGCCCATTTTCCATGTACGAAGATGAACACCTATCAGCTCAAGCAATTTTTCCTTGACCTCAGCATGGACAATTAAACGTGAAGATGCAGAGCAATTTTCTCCCATGTTCCAAAATGCGCCATTTACAATATGCTGTGCAACTTGGTCTAAATCTTCCACATCATTCATCACAACGGCTGGATTTTTACCACCACATTCAAGAACAACACGCTTAAGATTAGAATTCGCGGCATATCTGAGGAATAAACGCCCTGTATCAGTTGAGCCTGTAAAACTGACCATGGTGATATCCATGTGCATACCCAATGGCTCGCCCACTTCTTTCCCACCACCCGGAAGAATATTCAAAATACCAGCAGGAATACCGGCTTCAGCCGCTAGCTCAGCAACACGTAGCGCAGTTAATGTGGTTTCTTTCGCTGGCTTGACAACAACTGAACAACCCGCTGCTAAAGCTGGACCAATTTTCCATGCCAACATAAGCAATGGAAAGTTCCATGGTAAAACTAAGCCAACAACGCCAATAGGCTCACGGACTACCAGTGATAAAGTATCTGAACCCACAGGTGCTGTGCTGTCATAAATCTTATCGATTAATTCTGCATGCCAACGAATGGTGTGAATTGTTTCTGGAATATCAGTTAATTGACATTCACTCACAGGTTTCCCACTGTCTAAACTTTCCATAACGGAGAGTTCAACAGTATTTTGTTCAAGAAGATCAGCAAACTTTAGAAGTATATGCTTTCGGTCATTTGGCGATAAACGATGCCAACGACCATCTTCAAAAGCAGCTTTAGCCTTTGCCACTGCAATATCGACATCCTCAGAATTGCATGCTGTAATTTCAGCAATTAACTCGCCCGTTGCAGGGTTGGTTGTTTTAAAGGTTTTGCCAGAGACTGAAGCCTGAAACTTTCCATCAATAAATGCTAAGGTTGGAAAGGATAAATTCTCTGCGATCGCTGCATATTCCGAAGCAGTCAGAAGTTCAGACATCAAACACCTCCTTTAATTGCAGCAACATCTTGTTTAAGTTGCTTCACAATCAATGCCAATTCTTGTTTTTTGTGCTCTTCTAAATCTTGTAAAGGTGCACGAACGCTACCTGTACTCAAGCCATTTAATTCACAGCCATACTTAATACATTGAATAAAATGACCTGTTTCTAGATAATCCATTAATGGCAACATTGCCATCATAATACGACGACCTTTATCAAAATCTTTTTCTAAAACACATGCCTCATAGAGTGCAATGTGTTCATGAGGAACAAAATTTGAGCCTGCACATACCCAACTACGTGCTCCCCAAGCAAAAAACTCAAGTGCTTGATCATCCCAACCACAAGAAATATTTAAATTTGGATAGTTGCGAGCCAGCATATGTAACTGGTTCATATCACCAGAACTTTCTTTAATACCGATAAAGTTTTTAGATTCAGCAAAAACCGTGTCAAAGAATTCTTTGCCCATCGTCACACCCATACGAGCAGGATAGTTATAAAACATGATTGGCAAATCAGCGGCTTTATCAATGGTCAATGCATGTACTGCTGTTTCCTTTTCTGTAGGTAAAGCATAAGGAGGTGTAGTCACCAAAATGCTATCTGCTTTAATCTCTTTTGCGACTTTGGCATATTCCACAGAATCTTCAGTACGAATTGCACCTGTACCAATCATAAGTGGTACACGTGAACCTATAACTTCTTTAGCATGCTTTGCTAAGTCATAGCGTTCTTGAGCGGTATGCGCATAATATTCGCCTGTGGTTGCAGCAACAATAATACCGTGTACTTTCGCATCTATTAAATACTCAAGTACTTCTGCAAAAGCTGTTTTATCAATTTGACCTTCAGGGTTTAAAGGGGTAATTGCAGGCGTATAAATACCTTCGAATTTCATGGTGTTTCTCCGTATAAAGGATATAAGTTATGCGTGCCATGACCAATTCATGGCAGATTAATGATTGTTAGTGATTTAAAGAAGTTGCTTCTTCCAAGCTCATTGCACGGGTTTCTGGTGCAAGTGCAATCGAGATAATCAGACCAAGAAATGTTACGCCTGCTGCTGCAAACATCGTGTTGCCAATACCGATGGTGTCTAAAGACATTGGAACCAACCATGTACCAATCGCGGCACCGATACGTGAAAATGAAGTCCCCATTCCGACGCCAATTGCACGAATTTCGGTAGGAAAAAGTTCATTTGGATACACCAACTGCAACACTTGCGCACCACCGATAAATAAGGCGTACAAACCGAATAGAATCAGAATTAAAAGCTGTGAACCTTCAGAAAAAGCGCCTAATCCAAGTAATGCTAAACCAGACCATAAGAAGCTTTGGATCACCATTTTTCGGCGGCCCATCGTATTGATTAAACGAGTCGCGACTACACACCCAACAACAAAGAGCAGTGTGATAATGACCGAGCCATATGCAGCCCACTCGCCTTTGACATGCAGCGCATCTAATACACGTGGTGCAAATGCATAAACTGCAAAGACAGGAATCACAGAACATGTCCAAAACATGGAACAGAAAAATACGCGCTTGCCATAACCAGATGCCAATACTTCTGTAAGTGACATGCTCTTTTCAGCCGCTTGTACTGGAACGTTGGCAAGTGAAAATGATGAACCATACACTTGCTTAATAATCACTTCGGCTTCCGCATTTCGTCCTTTACTAATCAACCAACGCGGAGACTCAGGTGTCCCAATTCTGATTAAAATCAGTAAAATACCAATAATTGCAGGACTTGCTAAAACCAATCGCCAAGCATCAGCATGACCACTGGTTAAAATAAGATTCCCAACGATATAAGCTAAGGCCGCACCGACAAACCACATAATCGTTAACATGGCTAAACGTGGACCACGTGCTTGTTTAGGCAAAAACTCAGCCAGCAACGAGCCACCTGCGGTGTATTCAAAACCCACGCCCACACCAATAATAAAACGGCACAGAAACAGCATCAGCCCAGACTCAACCCAAAGTTGAGTAATCGAACAAAGGGTAAATAAGATAGGTGCAACGAAATAAAGTTTTTTCCGTCCTAAAAACCCGCCCATCCATCCACCAAGAAAACCACCAAAAAAAATGCCAATCAGTGCTGAAGCCGCAATCATGCCTTGCCAAAAATTACTTAACTGTAATTCTGATGAGAGCTGCATTAATGCAACACCAATAATGCTGAGTACATAGCCATCTAGCAGCCAACCACCACCAGTGCGAATACTTAATAACTGATGAAATCTATTTAATGGGACATCATCAATTGATACATGATTTGTTGTCATTTTTGTCTCCAATACTCGTCCACCAAAGTGGAAGTGCGTCCTACACATTTACGAAAAAAAGGTTGAGAAAACCTAGCAAAACTGAATTTTCAATTTTGCTCATGTTTTACCAAGAAACTTTTGATGACCGACTTAAGCTATATTTTTTGCCAACTTAAGGGGTTTAATTACATTAGGTTTGTCCACTCAACAAATTAACTTTCCAACCCAGCTTTCATTTGTCCCCAACAAAGTGTTGCATTCACTCCAATGGATAAAAATGGCTCTGGTGGAACTTTATTCGGTCCAGAGGTTGATAAGAGAAAATCAATCAGATCATTGCGCTGACCTGCAAGCCAATCTGCCAATAGGGTTCCTGTTACGGTTCCACGCGTAATACCCAAACCGTTACAACATAAAGCGCCATACACATTTGGGGCTAACTGTCCAAAAAACCCTTTATGGTTTTGTGAAAGTGCAAGTGAACCACTCCATGTGTATTCAAAATCGACATCGGGCAACATAGGGAATCGACGTTCAAAGGAACGATTATGGCGATGAACAAAGCGCTCCAAACAATGTTGCTTTGGTCGACCATTAGGATTAAAACTAAAACTATTACGCATTAAAATACGGTTGTCGTGTGTACGACGTACTGTGCTGCCAAATGGATCAGAAGGAATAACCCCCCAAAAATCCTTACCTCCTAATTGGGCTTGCTCGCTGTCGGTCAATGGTCGCGTCATGCTGGCATAAAGAAAAACTGGCAACATGGTGCGCTCTAACTGTGAAAAGCCGAAACGTTGACCAAAAGCATTAT
This sequence comes from Acinetobacter sp., assembly GCA_036660195.1. Classification (GTDB taxonomy): domain Bacteria; phylum Pseudomonadota; class Gammaproteobacteria; order Pseudomonadales; family Moraxellaceae; genus Acinetobacter. Next base: position 3,023 of record JAVXBC010000050.1, on the reverse strand, counting down.
TAGCAAGAATCAGTTTATCCGCGATAATTTGTCCATTCTCATGCTTTAAAATGACCTTATCACCATATTCAACTTCGGTAATGGGTGTATTTTCATAAAGCGTTACGTTAGAAGGTAGGCTATCTGCTAACCCTTTAACCAATGCCGATGGCTGAAGCAGCATGGTTCCCGGCGTGAAAAGTGCTTTTTTATAAAATGAAGTACCAATATGATCAGGTAAATCCTGCTCACTAATCACTTCATATTCTTGCCCAAGCTTATCTAGACCGCGTTGATAGGCTTCCAGTACAGCAATACCACGATTTTCTACCGCACCTTGATATTTGCCACTCGCACGCATGTGACAATCAATCCCATGGTTATCGACAAGTGAACGAAGAATTGACTGACCCAACAAATTCAATTTAAGCGTGGTTTTGGCAATATCAATATCACCTATATAATCCTCAGCCCCAATATCATGCGGAAGATCAATGGCAAATCCAGCATTGCGACCCGCAGTACCAAACCCAACTTCTTGCGCTTCAATTAAAATAACTTCATCATTTGGAAAGTTTAATGCCAACTGTCTTGCTGCGGCCAAACCCGTATATCCAGCACCGACAATTGCCCAACGCGCCGTACTCGTCCCTGTATGGCTTGGTTTGACTGGTCTTTTTGCACTTAAATGATACCAAGCACATCGTTGATCATCAGCAGGTAATGCTGTCACTTTTGTCATTTTAATCAAACTCCATCTATCTGTTTTTGCTACTTATTCATCCTATAAGTAAGCCTGCATTGCTTTTGTATCTGTATTTGAGTTAATACGTGAGTGCCACATCGATACCCGTCGGAACCACATATTCCGTCATTCTTCGGCGCGATAAATCCATATGAACACGTACAATTTCACCCGCCTCACCTGCATTGTGCCGCTCTATGGCATCAATGATCTGATCATGCTGAATGACTGCGGTATCTAAATCTTCTTGCATATCTGTGGTATTTGGATGCTGATAAAAAATCTTGCCTAAACGTGCATGATCAATTAGCAGTCGTTCCAGACTCGGCAACAAATAAGGATTTTCTGCAATGCGTCCAATTTCGAGGTGGAATAAATTGTTGTAATAAACTCGACCTTCCAAATTATTTTGATCAATGGCTTCCCGAAAAGATGCCTGAATCTTTTTTAACTGATCTATTTCAACTTGAGTGGCATTGATTGCAGCTAATTGAGTTGTCGAAATATAAATTAACGGCGCAGCCAAGAAAAAATTGCGTAATGACTGGTGACTCATAGATGACACACGAGCTGAACGATTTGCTTCAAGGTCAAGATACCCTTCTGCTGCCATTTGGCGTATCAACTCACGAACCGGTGGACGCGAAAGACCAAATTCCTCACTTAATAACGTTTCATCGACTACAGCACCTGGAGCCAACTCCATGCTTATGATTCGACGTTTTAAGGTTTCAACCAGCAGTGCTTTCTTATCCATAAAGACCTCCATGCTTACAGCCTGATCCTTTCATTCCATGCTGCTTTATACGATGTCTACACATTGTATAATTTGTATTTTTAAAGATAATACATTGTGTCTACATTTAAAAAGATAAGGAAAAGGACAGAAAATATAATAAAATGCACAGATCTAATTTTAGTTATATCCGCATTTAACATTGGCATATTTATGGATTCGATAAAGCCAACAAGGTAATTTAGCTGCCGCTCCATCCCATTCTTTTTAGGTATAATTTTAGACTTAAAAGGTTTTTTCAATATAAGAAATACTATGCTTAAATAAAATTCCAACAAATCATTATTGGGCTTTACTCCTCCCGATCTCGCTATAAAAATTGGACAATATCAGGATTCTTATGAAGAAATCCTATATTGAACTGGTCAATCATGTTTAAACTTTCAGTTAATTATTATTCAGGTTTTATAGCTGTACTTATTGCAGCATTTTTCTGGGGAACAGCTGGAACGGCAGCCTCTTTTTCCAGAGGCTTAAACCCCATAGTTCTAGGCACAATTTCTGTTGGATTCGGTGGATTAATTCATGCATGTTTAAGTTCTAAATCTATTCTTAGCAATTATCAAACATTACTCAATTATAAGACGGAACTTCTTTTGGGAGTGATAGCATCCATTTGCTGTCCTTTATTTTTTTACTCGTCTGTTTCGCTGGCAGGCGTATCTATAGGAACGGTACTTTCAATTGGCTGCGCACCTTTATTTTCATTCATTTTAGAATGGCTATTTGACAAACAAAAATTATTATTAAAATGGCTTATCAGTTTTTTGTTTGGCATCACAGGGGTGATTTTACTCTCTTACACTGAAGGCTCAAATTCAAGCAGCAATCTTGTACAGTCTGAACGCATGATTGGTGTGCTGTGCGGTTTATTATCCAGTTTAAGCTATGCATCTTACTCTTTCATTATGCGACGATTAATTCATAAAGGTATTGATGCTCGAGCGGCTATGGGCAGTATTTTTGGTATATGTGCAGTTTTAGTTTTACCAACTTTATTCATTACAGGTAAAAACTTACTGCTTTATCCTGTCAATTTGTGGGTTGCTCTGTATATTCCAATTGTCCCTATGTTTTTAGGCTACCTATTTTTCAGCTTTGGTCTAAAACGCATTCCAGCCAGTCAAGCCATGACTTTAGCTTTAGTTGAAATACCCGTTGCTGCATTACTTGCAACACTTCTCTTAGGGGAAAGCTTAAGTTTAACCAGTTACCTAGGATTGGCATCTCTTTTTTTATGTGTAATTCTTTTAGCTCGAAAATGAAAAAATCACAATGTTATCTACAATTTCATCATCATTTTTCATCAATAAAAAAACCCCGACATCCTGTCGGGGTTTTTCGTATTTGACGCTTAGGTATAACTCCTGTCGTACCTTACTCATCCTTGTGCTGATTCTATTCTTGTTATTGTTGGAACATCCTGTTCTCTATGTAGCCATCATAAGAAATCGCGGTAGGATCGTATAGCCGCAAAGAGCGTGAATTCATGTAAGTAAATAC
>JAVXBC010000049.1:11623-17937 GCA_036660195.1 Acinetobacter sp. | reverse complement strand
TGTGCCATGACGAGCATCTCAGAATAAATTTATTAAATAATAATCATTATCAATTGAGATGTAAAAATGAATTTTGTGATGCATCCCATTGAATAAAACAATCTTCGCCATAAAATGAAAAGCAGGAGCAAAGATGCTTATTTTTAAAAATAGAATCGCGATATGCAAAATATTATAACCTTAGAAGGTATTGTTGAAGATTTATCAATCCAGCCAAGCCACTTAAGACTGGATATGATGAGTTATCGCGCACGTTATGTACGCAGTAAGAAGTTTACTTGTACGATAAATGGACATCTTCTTCAGGGGAATTTTCAAGAGTTATTCTTTGGGGAAGGAAGTTGTGTTCGGGTTGTGACTTATGCGTATGATGATGTTTCTTTACGGCATCATATTGATGCACTATTAAATTTAAAGACAGCAATTCTTCATATTCCACCTTGGATGGGGTATGGGTGCAAATATGTGTTATTGGATGTGTATGTTATTTTTCCAATATTAATATGGTTGGCTACGGTTCTATTTTTTAGCCTACTTTCTAAAGGTTCCCCAAGCGTCATATCTTTAGGTATGGTTTTAGCTAAGCTACTTTTGATACTGTATTTCATTGTTCAATTGTTATGTATCCCTTTGTTTGTAGGATTGGTTCGTGCTGATAGGGAATTATTACGCGATATAGGTTTTTCACAAAATACGATTGCTTTGCAAAGAATCTTCTACTTTAAACATGGAAAGTTTAGATTTGACCATTCTTATGGTGAGGTCTATTTAAACGGAAAATACTGCCATGGCATTCATGACTGCTTAAAATTGTTAGATGTATATCCAGAATTTAAACGATCTGATGTATATGTCGAATAATACATTTAGATGAAGTTAACTTCTTCTGTTAGTTATTTTGTTTAGTGGCTTTCCATGAATTTGGAAGTCAGATTTCTAGAATAATAATACATTCTAAAAAGTTTGTTAATTTATAAAAATGATAAATTAGATTTATGTGAGGTGCTTGCTATAATGAATCCATAATTTAGTTACCCAGTCCTATGACAAGCACGATGGAGAGCGACGACATGGCAGGCAAGACATTGTATGACAAATTATGGGATGACCATTTAGTTAAGCAACGTGATGATGGCTCAAGCTTGATTTATATTGATCGTCATTTATTGCATGAAGTGACCAGTCCGCAAGCATTTGAAGGTTTGCAGTTGGCAAATCGTCAACCTTGGCGTTTAAGTGCCAACGTCGCGACACCTGACCATAACGTACCAACCTCTAAAAAAGAACGTGAGCAAGGCATTGCAGGTATCGAAGATGATACCTCTCGCATCCAAGTACAAACTTTAGACGACAACTGTAAGACGTTTAATATCGTTGAATTTGGTATTAATGATATTCGTCAAGGCATCGCGCATGTGGTCGGCCCAGAGCAAGGTTTAACTTTACCGGGCATGACCGTAGTGTGTGGAGATTCGCATACCGCAACGCATGGTGCTTTTGGTTGTTTGGCGCACGGCATTGGCACATCTGAAGTTGAGCATGTATTGGCAACTCAGTGTTTAGTACAGAAAAAATCGAAAAATATGTTAGTCCGTGTCGATGGCGTGTTAGGCAATGGCGTGACATCGAAAGATGTGGTTTTGGCGATCATTGGCAAAATCGGAACAGCAGGTGGTACAGGCTATGCGATCGAGTTTGGTGGTCAAGTATTCCGTGATATGTCGATTGAAGGTCGTATGACGGTTTGTAATATGGCAATCGAAGCTGGCGCACGTGTGGGCATGGTGTCTGTAGATGACAAAACCATTGCTTATGTGAAAGACCGTAACTATGCACCGAAAGGTGAGCAGTGGGATCAAGCAGTCGAATATTGGAATACTTTGCATTCAGATGACGATGCCGTTTTTGATGCCGTTGTCGTATTAAATGGTGCAGAGATTGAGCCGCAAGTGTCATGGGGAACTTCGCCTGAAATGGTGATTCCAGTTTCACAAGCAGTACCGACTTTAGAACAAGCCAAAGATGATGTGCAACGTAATGACTGGACACGTGCTTATCAGTACATGGGCTTAACCGCAGGTCAAGCCTTAGCGGATATTCAACTTGATCGTGTGTTTATTGGTTCTTGTACTAACTCTCGTATCGAAGATATCCGTGCCGCAGCTGACGTGGTGAAAGGGCGCCAAGTTGCCCCAAGCATTAAACAAGCGATGATTGTTCCGGGTTCAGGTTTAGTCAAACAACAAGCTGAGCAAGAAGGTTTAGACCAAATTTTCTTGGACGCTGGTTTTGAATGGCGTGAACCGGGTTGTTCGATGTGCTTGGCAATGAACGCAGATAAGTTACAACCGGGTGAGCATTGTGCTTCGACCTCAAATCGTAACTTTGAAGGTCGTCAGGGCAATGGTGGGCGCACGCATTTGGTCAGTCCAGCGATGGCTGCCGCAGCGGCAATTGCAGGTCATTTTGTTGACGTTCGGACATTTTAAAAATCTCCCCTGAGGAACACTGTTCCGCAAGCTCTTTATAAAGAGAGGAAGTCCCCCTTTGCTAAAGGGGGATTTAGGGGGATTTAATAGACAGGAAATTTTAAAATGAAAAAATACACCGTAGAACAAGGTCTTGTTGCACCTTTAGATCGTGCCAATGTTGATACCGATTTGATTATTCCAAAGCAGTTTTTGAAGTCGATTAAGCGTACAGGTTTTGGCGATAACTTATTTGACGAATTGCGCTATTTGGACGAGGGCTATTTAGGACAAGACATTAGCAAGCGCCCTATTAATCCTGATTTCGTGTTGAATCAGCCACGTTATCAAGGTTCAACGATTTTGTTGGCACGTACCAATTTTGGTTGTGGCTCAAGTCGTGAACATGCACCGTGGGCGTTGGAAGAGTATGGTTTTAGGACTGTAATTGCGCCAAGTTTTGCCGACATTTTTTTTAACAACTGTTTTAAAAATGGCATGTTACCTGTGATCTTGGCAGAAGAAATTGTCGATCAGTTATTTAAAGAATGTGCAACGGAAGGGTATGAGCTGACCATTGATTTAGAAGCTCAAGAAGTTAGAACCCCGCAAGGCGAATCGTTTAAATTTGAAATTGATCCGTTCCGTAAACATTGTTTAATCAATGGTTTGGATGATATTGGTTTGACTTTACAAGTGGCGGATGACATCCACGCTTTTGAAGAAAAAGCCAAAAAAGCACGTCCTTGGGTGTTTCAAGATATTCAAGCCTAAGTCATATTTATATTTTAATCATCTAAACATGACTGAATGTCTTGGTACATTTTAAACGATAGTCATAGCGCAGAGATTGAACTCTTGCTAACATGCGAGTGAATCTTATTTGCTTGCATGTTACTTGAACATGAGGACTGGGCTTAAATAATGAAAACCAAACTCGCTCGTAATATCTTGATGAGTTTTTGCGCGACCCTACTGCTAACTGCATGTCAAAATGCACCGAATGTGGCGGATCAAGTTCGTATTGCGCAAAACAAGTTAGAAAATAAAGCCGATAACGCAACTTTATTTTGTTCGGGTGCGAACAAATGTGAATTTGAGCGAATTAATGAAGTCGCTGTGATTGACCCGCAAAGCCATCGAATTAGCCAACAAGCGTTGGATAGAGGTTTTGTGCGCTTACATGGTTCAGTATTTAGTCGTAATCATGAAGTCTATTTGAGTGTGCCTGCCCAGCAGTATGAAGTCGTCATTCGCTTTTATCCTATTTCGCTAGATCGAGCTGAGACTTTTCACATTATTCATAGCTTCAAGCCGTATCTAAGCTATACCTTTAAAATGTATCGAGATCGAACACATCATTCATCAGGTAGTTTATTGAATGTTTCCGTGCCTGAACCACTTTGCGTGGAATTGCAGGAAGAGAAAAAGACCATTCGCAGCTTTTGCCGACCGTTTGATGTCAGCACAGGTTTAGGCGAATTTGTTGAGAAAAAGATTTAATCGCTTGCAGTGTAAAAGCTGCATTTAATGAAACTGGAAAAATAGATGTCGAAACATATTTTAATTTTAGCGGGTGATGGTATTGGCCCTGAAATCATGGCTGCCGCTGAAAAAGTTTTAAGCAAAGTAAACACTCAATTTAATCTAGGCTTAACGTGGGAACATGGTTTGCTCGGTGGTTCAGCCATCGATGCACATGGTGAACCATACCCAGAAGTGACCAGTACGCAAGCCAATAAAGCTGATGCAATCTTACTCGGTGCTGTTGGCGGGCCTAAATGGGATAGCATTGAACGTTCAATTCGTCCTGAACGTGGTTTATTAAAAATCCGCAGTGAATTGAATTTATTTGCGAACTTACGTCCAGCAATTCTGTATCCACAACTCGCCGATGCCTCAAGTTTGAAGCCAGAAATTGTGGCTGGTTTAGATATTCTCATTGTCCGTGAATTAACTGGCGGCATTTATTTTGGTCAACCGCGTGGTATTCGTGTATTAGAAAACGGCGAAAAACAAGGTTATAACACTGACGTTTATGCTGAAAGCGAAATTAAGCGTATTGCTAAAGTGGCTTTTGACATGGCTGGTTTACGTGGCGGTAAAGTTTGTTCAGTAGATAAAGCCAACGTGCTTGAAGTGACCGAGTTATGGAAGCAAACCGTGACGGATTTGCAGCAAGCAGAATATTCAAATATTCAGCTGTCACATATGTATGTGGACAATGCGGCAATGCAATTGGTTCGTGCGCCAAAACAATTTGACGTGATTGTGACAGGTAATTTATTTGGCGATATTTTATCTGACGAAGCTGCAATGTTAACGGGTTCAATTGGTATGTTGCCATCTGCTTCTTTGGATGAAAATGGCAAAGGCATGTATGAACCATGTCACGGTTCTGCGCCTGATATCGCAGGTCAAAATGTAGCAAATCCATTAGCAACTATTCTTTCCGTTGCGATGATGCTGCGTTATACCTTCCGTGAAGAAGTGGCAGCAAAAGCGATTGAAGATGCCGTTGGTCAAGTATTAGACCAGGGTTTACGTACCGCAGATATTATGTCTGAAGGCATGAGCAAAGTTGGTACGGATGCAATGGGTGAGGCTGTTGTTACAGCTTTAAACTAAATATCAATATCTTGAAAAAACGCAGCTCAGGCTGCGTTTTTTATTGGAAAAAATGACTTAACAGGCTTTGCCTTCATAACGAATAGTGCGGGCAATTTGTTGTTGATCTAAATCAAAAATAATATGGCAATAAAAATTAACATCGTAAGAGTATTGACTCGTTGTCGTTGACCCTAAACGAGCACCCCCTATGTCTCCACCATATACTTGTGTAATAGGGACAGGAATATTAATTGGGCGAAGAACGGTAAAAGTTAATGTCTGCTCTGTTTTCTTGGGTTGTTTCAAGGTTTGAAATCCTAGCGTTCTAAGGCTAAGGTTTTTCTGAATCTGATCGGCAGATTGACCAATATAAGGTTGTAAGTAGTCTTGGAGTTTAACCGATTGCCATCCAGCTGTTGCGCAACCTTGTAATATAAGAAAAATACCGATGAGATAAAATTTATAATTCACTATGAGTTTCCTAATTCACTAAAAATATTTCGCTTCTATATATCTTATTATTAAAACTCAATAAAGACAAAAATATACTAATCTGTCTTTTTTTAGGTGGTTTTTAAGTTCAGCAAAATATGCTTAGATAGTGATGATAATTAGTGATTTGGATAATTTCATGCAAAAAATAATATTGGGTCTGATCTGTGGTGCGATGGCAACATTCAGCTTTGCAGATAACTGTGATAGTGCCCGCAATACTTATGATGATATTTACTGTACCAATAAAATTTATGCCAGTGCCGATGCTGATTTAAATAAAAATTATCAGCAATTACGAACTAAATTGAACGGCACTCAACAAAAGGTTTTGAAAAAATCACAGTTGGCTTGGATTCGTCATCGTGATGCAGAATGTACTGACGACGCGCAAAGTACGGTTAATGTTCAGTGCCGTTTAACCACGACCCAAGATCGTAATCATTGGCTGCAAGAGCGTTTACGTGAATGTCAGACTATCGGATGCAAAACCACGCGATTAAGTGAATAAACGCAACGCATAAAAAAAGCCACATCACGTGGCTTTTTTGCATTCACATAGCTGCTTAACGCGCGCGGTAAGTGATACGACCCTTGGTTAAGTCATAAGGCGTCATTTCAACTTTTACACTGTCACCCGTCAAAATACGGATATAGTGCTTACGCATTTTACCTGAAATGTGAGCAATCACTTCGTGACCGTTTTCTAAACGTACACGGAACATCGTATTAGGAAGCGTTTCG
>JAVXBC010000049.1:0-11613 GCA_036660195.1 Acinetobacter sp. | reverse complement strand
ATAGCCTACCTGATGATCAAATTGGAAAGGGGCAAATTATAGTCAATTTATTTGCATTTTACAAGATGAGGTCGTTTTTATGGCGGGTAGATTTACTGAAAAGCCTTGTCCTACAATTTATTAATTTTTTTACAAAATCAGCGGAATGTTGTTGTCAGTTTGGTCAATCAACGTTAATCTAAATTTATGATTTATTGTCACAATCAAATAGCTACAGGGAAGGGCAGTGCATGGGTCAGCTAACAGATGCATCAGTTGTATTGCGCTTTGGATATCAAGCGATTCGCAAGGCAGGATTACCAACCGAAGAAATTCTAACCAAGGCTGGTGTGGCACTAAATCAAATGGAGACGAATGCAAGAACCCCTTTAAGCGCGCAACATGCTTTTTGGGTGGCTGCACAGGATGTGAGTAAGGATTCAGATATTGGACTGCATTTAGGTGAACATTTACCTTTGTATCGTGGTCAAGTGATTGAACACTTATTTATTAGTAGTGAAACATTTGGTGCAGGCTTAAAGCGTGCTTTGGCTTATCAACGGTTAATCAGTGATGCCTTTGCTGCCAAGTTGGTGATTCAAGATGGACGTTGTTATTTAAGTAACGGCGAACAGTTTTGGCCAGATCAATTTGTAAATCGCCATTTTTCTGAATGTGCTTTATCTGGCATTCTACGTTTCTTTAAATTCATCACTGAAGGTCAGTTCCAGCCTGTTTATATTGATTTTAATTTCAGTGAAGGCGCAGACGATGATGAATATTTTCGAGTATATGGCTGTCCTGTCAGTCTAGGGCAAAAAGAAACACGCTTATACTTTGATATTTCTGTCTTAGATTATCCCTTGTGGCAGGCCGAACCTGAGTTACTACAACTACATGAGCAACTTGCGATTGAGAAATTGCAAGAGCTTGCGCGTTATGACTTAGTCGGTGAAGTACGCCGTGCCATTGGCTCAACATTAGAAAGTGGCGAAACCACCTTAGAAACAGTTGCATCTCAGTTAGATATTACGCCTCGTCGTTTAAGAACACAGCTCAGCGAAGCCAATACCAGTTTTCAACAAATTCTGTCTGATTACCGTTGTCGATTGGCGAAACGTTTATTGGCAAATACCTCTGAAAGCGTTGAGCGCATTGTTTATTTAACTGGGTTTTCTGAGCCAAGTACCTTTTATCGTGCGTTTAAACGTTGGACCAATGAAACGCCAGTTGAATACCGTAAGCGCAAACAGCGTTGATTCTGAGCTCCTCCTCCTTTAGGAAAGGGAGGTTGGGAGGGATTTCTATTCAGGCAAATTTAACCAATGCGGCCCAAGTGGGAGCTGTGGTAAGTCAAAATGATCGGGATAATCAGCCTGAATAAAATATAAACCATCTGGCGGGGCTGTCACGCCTGCCGCTTCACGATTTTTAGCTGCAAAAATGGTATCAATATGCGCAATGTCATATTCACCTTGTCCAATTTCAAGTAAGCAGCCCATGATATTCCGCACCATGTGATGTAAGAATCCGTCAGCTTGAATATCGAGTACCAAATAGCGACCGTGTTCGAATAAACGACAGTGTGTCACATGGCGTATAGGTTGGTTGGATTGACAAGCAGCTGCACGAAAAGATTCAAAATTATGGATGCCTTCAAACTTAGATGCTGCCTCAATCATTTTTTTTACATCTAAAGGGGTATAAATGTGGGTCACTTGTTTATGGAGCAACGCAGGGCGAAATGGTGCGTTATACACCACATAGCGATAGCGACGTGACGTGGCTTTAAATCGAGCGTGAAAGTTATCATCCATACTTTTGATCCATTGGATCGCAATATCTTTTGGTAACTGACTATTTGCCCCCATAATCCAACCACGTTCAGGGCGTATTGCAGTGCTGTCAAAATGTGCAACCATGTGAGTCGCGTGTACGCCTGCATCCGTACGTCCCGCACCATGTAAGCTAATGGTGTGATTAGCTACCTGACTTAGAACCTTTTCAATGGTTTCTTGTACACTTGCAACGCCTGCTTGTTGCGTCTGCCAACCTCGATATTGCGTGCCACAAAATTCAATACCGATTGCATAACGTTGCATATTATCACCTCGAATTATCAAACGACCAATGTTCAAATCGCTGAGCATGGGTGGGATATTTTAAATACATTTGCAACGCTTTTGCATATAAATCGGCAGGGCTGTAGCAATCATTGATCAAAACTTTAGATGAATTGACCCAAGTACTGACTGCATAATGTTGATTCAACGCTCCAAATGGAACTTGGCTGCTAATAATCACTAAACAATCCTTCTGATACAGTGCTTCGAACAGTTGCAAAAGATCATCATTGATGGCGATATTTCCACTGCCAAAGCCCTGTAAAATCAGAAAATCAGGAGGATTGATCAAAATATTTTTTAGTTGTATGGCGAGGTATTCTTGAGCAATCGGCTGTATGAATATATTCAATAGATTGAACTTCGATGCGCGTTCGAGATGTGAATTTTCAATGCTTAAATGTTGTGTATTGCTTTCAAATGGTGATGACGCTGCTAAGCCAGTAAAAGCGGCGAGTTCGATCGTATGAACTTTCAGTGCAGTTTGTGCATGAAAGACTTGATGGTGAAATGCGAGATACACACCCTTTGGTAATACAAGAACCTGCTCAAGTGCTAAATATAAATTATCGAGTGCATCGCTAAATTCTCTATTGTTACTCCCCTCGATATTCAATAAAGGATATTGACTCCCAGTGAATATCACATGGCAGCTATGTCCTAAAATATGGGCGAGTGTGGCAGCGGCATATGCCAAAGTATCCGTGCCATGAATAACTATGAAATGTTCAAAACCATTTAATTGTAAACTCTGGACTTGTTGTGCCAGTTTTAACCAGTCTGCTGCTGTGCAGGCACTACTGTCTTTAATCGGAGGTGCAGCAAAACATTCGACTTGTAAATGTGTCGGCATAACCTTGAGCAGAAAAGGCAGGAAATCTTGTTCGGGCATGGGCTGCAATGGTTCGCCAATGCAACCAAATGTTCCACCCATATAAATTAAGGCAATTTTTTTCATCATAAAAAAAGCAGTCTATTCAGACTGCTTATACTAAACGCACTGGCTTTAGGAAGCTATTTTATTCAGTAACTGTTCTGAACGTTGCTGTTGTTCAGCAGTTAAAACCAATGAATTGTTTTCCAACAAGGCGCGTGCAGATTCAAATGCACCAAGTTCTATATATTGCTCAGCAAGATCTAGATTGAGTTGAGCTTCATCTAGCTGCTGTAAATCTGGAAAAGATTGAATCAGCGGATCGTTAATGTCTTGAGTGCTTGTTGGTGCAGTAGGCTGAGGCTCTAACGTTGTTTCAGGCTCAACAAAACTCGGCTCATTTTTTTCTTCAACTACGGCTGGTTCGATAGTTGGCGCTGCAGTAGTTTCAAGATTGAAGTCTAAATTTGGAGTGATAGTGTCCAAATCTGTCGTAGTTTTTGCTTCGACTTGAGTTGGCGCGACATCTGGCTCAGCTAATTTGAAACTTAAATCGGATGCTGGTTGCTCAACTTCGGGCGCTTCTTCAACTGCTGGTGGTGCAGTTGGTTCAAGATTAAAAGAAAACTCTAATGGCGCTTGTGACTTAGTTTCAGCGGACTCTATTGGTGCAGGGCTTGGTGCTTCAGGTTCTGTTTTTTCGAAAGAAAAATTAAAATCTAAAGGTTCAACCACTGGTGCGGTCTGCACAGGTTTAGCTTCTTCAGCAGAAGTCGAAAGTTCTGATTGAAGGTCATCAAATGATTGTGAAGTAGATGGTTGTACTAAGGCATCAAATTCAGAGCTATTGTCTTGCGCTGCTACGTTAGATTTAGATGTACGTTGCTGGCTAGGTGAATTAAATTCAATGGCATCGGGCTGCTTATTCTTTTCATAGTCACGGCGTTTCGCTTCAGCCGATTCCACAATATCATTTAATCTTAATGCATGAATATGTTTGATCAGTTGATCAATCGCAATTTCATCTTTTTGAGCGATGTGTAGATCAAGTAAATACAGATATAATTCGTGCTGAGAATTATCTTGTTTTAATAATTGATTGATTTCGACTTCAGCAGTTTGAAAATTGCCATTTTGAATAAATTGTTCAATTTTTTGGCGTAGATTATCAGGGATTTCAGTTGTCGCAGGTGGAGCCAGAGGCTGTTCATCTTGTGCAAGACGAGTGCGTGAGGTCTTTTGTGCGACACCTTTTTTAGCCGACTTATTGGCAGCTACTTTTTTTGTCGCCGCTGCCTTTTGAGCATCATCGCCGCGTTTTTTTAGAACAACTGCGACAACCAAAACAATGACGAGCAGGACTATAATTATAGTTGACATGACTTTTTCCCTTTAAAGACCGAGCCGCTTTTGTGTGAAATCATAAGTAAATTCTTATGATTTAATGCGTTGATTTTTTTGTTTCCTGACGCGCTTTCAACTGCTCTTGTAGCTCTGCAAGTCGAGCATTGAGTAGCTGAATTCGCTGTTCCTTTTGATGCAATGCGACTTCTAACTGTGAAACGTTTCTTTGTAATGTAACGGTTTTTTCACGAGCTGTCATAACTTTTAATGAGAAGTCAGGGCTAATTTTTTGTTGCAAAGTTTCTTTCTTGGCACTACCTGTACTTGAATCTTGATTACTTTCCGCAACCAAAGACATTTCTGCTTGTTGTAAGCGATATTTAGTTTTTCCAGCTGACGGCCGTACAGGCTGTGTCGAAAGCTGTTTCATGTTTAGCGTTTGCTGTGTAGGTGCGGTATTTAGGTTCAGATTTAATTTTGAACCTTGTCTAAGGCGATTGACATTGCCCCCAATAAAAGCTTTCTCATTTTGGGTCTTAATTTGTTGCATCACTTTTGCAACTGGTTGTTGAGTTTGCGCTGAAATCTGTTGGGCAATACTCCATAAGGACTCATTTTGCTGGACTATATGCTGTTGGTGTTTATTGGTTATGGTTGATATTTTAGTTGCGCTTATATTCTTCTTTGTTGGTGTTGGTGTTGGTGTTGGTGTTGGTGTTTTGGCTTCTTTAGCAAAAAATTCTGCTTTGGTTTTTTCTGCATTTTCAATCAGTGTATTTGCTGATTTTGTTACTGTTTTTTCTGTCGCTGCTACAGCATTCTGAGGAGCAGGGTTATTCTGTATCTGATTGTTTTCAGATGGTTGTGCTGGAGTAGTTTGCTGCTTTTGAATTGGCTGGGGAGTTGCAGCAATCACATTACTCGCTGGAGTTTTACTTAGCACAGGCATAACTTTAGGTACAATCTGTGGTGATGCAACAGAGATTGTCGTCGCAGGCGATTGCTTCGGTTCTGAAATATTCATTGTTGGTGGCAGTTTATAGGGTGCATTGAGCAGGGTTTCTTGTTTTAATTTTACTGCCGGTGTATTGCTGCTTGTGGTAAAGCGGGTACTTTCTGGTAAAGACAAGGCAATATCTTTATCACTGACGATAAATTTAGGGGTCAGAGGTTTTTCATTATTATTATTTTTGTCTAAGGTGGTCTTCGTACTTGAACGTATAGATTGACGAATATGCTTTAAATTCGAAGCGCCATTTTCTTTTATTTTTAGAATAATATTCAGCTCAGCATCTGTCATTGGACGTGATGAAGTAATCACAATCGTCCCTTCGCCTCGACTATTACGACGAGTAAAAAAGTTAAGATTTGCAGGCGGTTGATGAGATGCGCCAATCATCAATAAATCTTCGGGAGTCGCTAAACCGACTTCGAGCTTAGAATTTGGATCTGCCTGATGAAAGCTCATTTCCGCATAAAGTAATTCACCCGGCGCAGACTGAATTTGCAACGGATCGAGCGTAATTGCATAAAGATGTTGCGACGAAATTATGGTTAAAATGGCAATTTTTAATTTGTTATAAACAGTCATCTCGATCCATGAAAAAGTGATGTTATAGTCAGTTCAAAAGTATACATTACCGCAATGTAAATGGATTGTAAAATCTTCATCTTTCGTAACAAGAAAAAGCCGATCAAATGTGATCGGCTTTTGATTTCTAGACGATTTTGCTTAGGTGTTCTGATATTCCACGAGAATGCGCAGCATACGACGTAAAGGTTCAGCCGCACCCCAAAGCAATTGATCGCCGACGGTGAATGCACCTAAATATTCATTGCCCATATTGAGTTTGCGTAGACGACCGACAGGAACAGTGAGTGTACCTGTAACTGCAACTGGGGTTAAATCAGTCATTGAAGCTTCGCGTGTGTTCGGTACGACTTTCGCCCATTGGCTAGAGTTACGAATCATGTCTTCAATTTCATTCAACGGCACATCTTGTTTCAATTTCAAGGTGATCGCTTGAGAGTGACAACGCATTGCACCAATACGCACGCAGTGACCGTCAATTGGAACGATTTGGGTATTACCTAAAATCTTGTTGGTTTCAACCTGACCTTTCCATTCTTCTTTCGACTGACCACTTTCCAACTGTTTATCAATATACGGAATTAATGAACCTGCCAATGGCACGCCAAAGTTGGCTTTCGGAAAGCCTTCACCACGTTGTAAGTCCGCAATTTTAGAATCAATGTCTAAAATTGGAGAGCGCGGGTCATCAAGCAAATCTTTGGTATTGTTATATAAATAACCCATGCCTGTGATGAGTTCACGCATATTTTGTGCGCCTGCACCCGAAGCCGCTTGATAAGTCATCGAGGTTGCCCATTCCACCAAATTATTTTGGAACAGTGAACCCAAGCCCATCAACATCAACGAAACGGTACAGTTACCACCCACGAAGGTTTTGGTACCTTTGACCAAGCCATCTTTAATCACGTTTAAGTTAACAGGATCAAGTACGATAATTGCATCATCCGCCATACGCAGGGTAGACGCAGCATCAATCCAATAGCCGTTCCAACCTTCAGCTTTAAGTTTTGGGAAAACCTCAGAGGTATAATCACCACCTTGGCAAGTTAAAATGACATCCATTTGCTTTAGACTATTAATGTCTGTGGCATTCATAAGTGCTGGGGTGGTTTTACCACCAAATGAAGGCGCATCACCGCCTGCATTACTGGTCGAAAAATAAAATGGCTCAATATGAGCAAAATCATTTTCTTCAACCATACGTTGCATGAGGACAGAACCGACCATCCCACGCCAACCAACCAGACCTACTTTCATGTCATTTTGCCTTGGTGTGTTTAAAAATTAGGTCTATAAGTTTAACAAATGCGCCCGCAACTGCAAGCTTTACCGAATTAAAACAATCATTTTGTTGAGTGATATAAATTGTTTGTATTAGATAGAAAATTGATAAAGCGCTGGCTTTTGCGGCATCGAAAATATCTCGAAGAGTAGAACAGAAATGATGTGGATTGAGATAGGTGCAATTTTGGTTATTTGGCTCAGTGTGTGGGCGCTCATTCCACGAGATGAATGGTGGTTTCGAGGGGCAGATTTTCCAAGATTGCAAATTTTAGCAGTGGGTCTATTCGCACTGATTGCGTTATTATTTTGGGATGCAGAATGGAACCTGAATCGAGAGATTTTACTTGTCGCATTGATCGCTGCTGTAGCGTATCAATTGAAAATGGTGCTGCCTTATACGCCAATTTGGAAAAAACAAGTATTACAAGTCCCTGCTGATCAGCTCAATCCAGAGCAGCAAATTTCCCTATTAGTATCTAATGTTTTAACGCCGAATGATCGCTATGAGTTGTTGTTGGCGCATATCGATCGGTTACAACCTGATCTGGTGCTTACACTTGAATCCGATCAAAAATGGCAACAGGCACTCAGTCGAATTGAGTCGGATTACCCCTATCGTGTAGCGGTGCCGTTGGATAATTTATATGGCATGCATCTGTATAGTCGTTTGCCTTTAATTGATTTTGAAATTAAGTTTATTCTCAGTGATGAAATTCCTTCAATCCATGCCACATTAAAACTGCGCTCTGGCGTACACGTGCAACTTTACTGTTTGCATCCGAAACCACCAAGTCCAACCGAAGCCAAAGATTCAACCTTGCGAGATGCTGAACTTTTGATGGTTGGAGATCACATTAAAGATTTAAATGAAAGTTGCATCGTGATGGGGGATTTAAATGATGTGGCTTGGTCAAGAACGACCAGATTGTTCCAACGGATTAGCGGTTTACTCGACCCGAGAGTAGGGCGGTATTATATCAATACGTTTAATGCCAATTATCGACTATTGCGGTGGTCTTTGGATCATGTTTTCCATAGTACTGATTTTGCTTTAGTGGATATGCAGCGTTTATCGCATATTGGTTCTGATCATTTTCCTGTGTATGTCGTGTTGCAAACAGATCGAATTTTCGAGCAACAACAAGAAGAACTCGAAAAAACCACAGAAGATGAGGAAGAGGCACAAGACGCAATTCGAGAAGGTATTGAAAAGGCGGAACGAGAGGAAAAAACGGTCGTAGATGAGCTGGCACGCCCCCACAAAGTGGCGATGAGTATTGAAGCTAAGATGTGATGTAAGCGATATCGTACAAAGATTTAGGCTGTAACGAATAGTCAGACATTCCTTAAAGGTTTATTCTAAATACATCAGCACAGGGATGCAGGAATGGATGTCCGCTTAAGGATAGCAACGCTGAGATGGAAAACGCATCATGGAAATGATGCACGTAATGGATCTACAATAATAAAAAAAGTCGAACGCACAGCCTTATATGCCCGAGTTTTGCAGGAAGCAAAACTCGGGTTTTAGTTTTTTTCGTATTTAATAAATTTTGTCGTAGCCTTCCGCGCGTGTTTTAAAACGACGATGAAACCACATCCATTGGGTGGGGGCGATTCGTAGTTGTGCTTCAATAATTTGATTGACCCGAATTGCATCCTCGACTTCATCTTCGCTTGGCATATTTTCAACTTGTGGTTCAAGCAACACTTTATATTGCGGATTGCGAATATCACCATAACGATAAAAATACAAAGGAATGGCCGCCGCTTTAGACATTTTGATTAGGCGTCGATGGGCTGTCACTGTTGCCGCAGGAACACCAAAAAAGGGTGCCATTACGCCTTGCTTCAAACCAAAGTCCTGATCGGGACTATACCAAATTGCTTCGCCATCCTTCAGTTTTCGGACTAAACCACGCATATCATCATGGTCAATTTGGTGCTTATAAATCGTGGCACGACAGCGATAAATCAACATGTCTAACATTGGATTATTTTGTGGGCGGTACACAACGTCTAAAGGGAAATATTGTGCGCAGATATAACCACCTGCATCGAGCAAGGTGCTATGCGTGCCGAGTAGCAATATCCCCTTGCCTTCAACTTGCGCCTTAATTAAATGCTCCAAACCTTCAATTCGATGACGATCTTTAAACCATTTTGGACAATACCACGCATTCAGTGTTTCAAATACGCCGAGCATCATATCTATAAAGACTTGTTTGGCTTGAGACTCAACGTCAGCAGGCGACCATTCAGGAAAACAGACTTCTAAATTACGTAAGGTGGTTTTGCGTCGTGATTTAAGTAAATGCCAACACAGATATGCCAAGCCATGCGCCAAACGCCATTGGATCGCCCATGGCAGAATTGCCAATAACATTAGAAATGTAATGGCAATCCAAATTTTCCAATATTTGGGCAGTAAAAACGCCCATTGGAATTCGCCTGGCACATAGGGCTGTTGCTGGCTCATAAAATATTAATTTCCTTTGGACATATTTTCTAAAATATCCCAACGCTCTAATTTTTCAAGTAACAATTCTTCAATCTCGGCAAGGCGTTGGCTAGCCACAGTTGCAGCGTTGGCATCTTTTACAAACCACGAGCCATCTGCGAGTTTGTCTGAAAGTTCGGATTGCTCTGTTTCCAGTTTTTCCATTTCAGCAGGCAGTTGTTCTAACTCACGCTGATCTTTAAAACTGAGTTTGACTTTTTTAGGTGCTGATGCCGCATCTGCTTTGGCTTGCGCTTTTTTTACATCACTTTTTTGATCAACGACTTTGTCATCAGGACGTTGTTCTAAGTAGTCTTGATAACCACCAATGTATTCATCAATATTACCTTTACCATCAAACACCCAAGTCGAAGTCACGACATTGTCCATAAAGGCGCGGTCATGCGAAATGAGAAGTAAGGTCCCTGTATAGTTACCCAGCATTTCCTCAAGCAATTCTAATGTCACCATATCCAAGTCATTGGTCGGCTCATCCATCACGATTAAATTGGATGGTTTAAGTAACAGTTTAGCCAATAAAATACGGTTACGTTCACCGCCCGAAAGGGCTTTTACAGGCGTGCGAGCGCGTTCTGGAGAAAATAAGAAGTCTTGTAGGTAGCTGTAGATATGACGACGACCACCATTCAAATCGACAAAATCTGAACCTTCGGCAATATTGTCTTTGACCGATTTTTCTAAATCGAGTGCATTACGCAATTGGTCAAAATACGCCACTTCAAGCTGCGTACCTGTTTTAACCGAGCCACTATGCTCAAGTTCACCCAAAATGGCTTTAATCAATGTGGTTTTACCGACACCATTGTCACCGACCAAGCCAATACGGTCACCACGCAGAACAAGTGCCGAGAAGCCTTTAATAATTGGGCTATTGTTGCCGAAAGTGACGCTAAGATTTTCAATATCAAAGACCAATTTACCTGAACGATTGGCGTCTTGTGTTGCCATACTGACTTTGCCCTGTTGCGAGCGCCGAGCTTTCGATTGTTCACGTAAATCTTTGAGTGCCCGTACACGCCCTTCGTTACGGGTACGACGGGCTTTAATCCCTTGACGAATCCAGACTTCTTCTTCAGCTAAACGTTTATCAAACAACGCATTTTGTTTTTCTTCGGCTTCCATTTGTTGCGCTTTTAGATCTAAATAACGCGAATAGTTACCTTCATAGCTGCGCAATGTGCCGCGATCAAGTTCTACAATTCGCGTGGCAATGCTGTCGACAAATGAACGGTCATGCGAAATAAATAATAGTGTCAGGTTATTTTGATCAAGTAAGAATTTTTCTAACCATTCAATACTTTCAACATCTAAATGGTTGGTTGGTTCGTCGAGTAATAGCACATCGGGTTGGGTGAGTAAGGCGCGAGCAAGCAGTACACGACGTTTACGCCCACCTGATAAATCGGCTAAATCCGCATTCGGATCGAGTCCCATTTTACTCAAAATCGAATTGACTTTATTTTCCAGTGCCCAGCCATCTAACTGATCGAGTTTGTGCTGTAGCTCGCCCATACGGTCACAGGCATCCATATCACCGAGTACACAAGCATCACTGGCTTCATGATAGGCTCTGAGGACTTCTGCAGCTTCACCTGCACCGTCCGCCACAATATCTGCCACTTTGCCCGAATCCATCGGCACGTCTTGAGCAAGCATCGACACGGTTAAGCCATTTTGAATGGAAACTTCACCCGTATCGGGTAACAGACTTCCCTCAATCAGTTTAAGTAAAGTAGACTTACCTTCGCCATTACGACCGATTAAACAGACTCGCTCGCCACGCTCTAGATTAAAGTTCGCGCCGTCGAGTAGGGCAGGGCCACCAAATGCAAGGTGGACTTCCCTTAAAGTAATATAGGCCATAATGTTTCCTAAAAGCTCAGATGAGGTCTGA
>JAVXBC010000048.1:0-18308 GCA_036660195.1 Acinetobacter sp. | reverse complement strand
TTCAACAAGTCAGCACGTTCCATACCTGGACCACGTGGACGTGAACCAACTAATAATGCGTAATCAGCATCTTTAAATGCAACTTTTGGATCATCAGTCCCGATCATGCCCGCCAATAATGGGAAAGCACAGTCATCAAGTTCCATCATCACGCCTTTCAACGCTTGTTGAGCTTTCTCAAAAGGAACTTCAAGTAATTGTAAAATTACAGGTTGATCTTTACCTAACATTTCTCCGCTTGCAATACGGAATAGTAAGCTATAGCCAATTTGACCTGCTGCGCCTGTAACGGCAACACGAACGGGTTGTTTCATGTGATAGTCTCCAATGAGATGCATTAGCCCGTTTGAGTTCTACGGGACTCAAACGAATGATCATAAACGGCGAATATTGTACTCTAAACCACGCATAGATGCATGGAAAAGAGAATGAATTTCAACAAAAGTCCGATAGAAAATATAAATCTAGGCAGTTAGAAAACTTAATAACTACCTTTAATTGTAAACTCGCTTGGACAAGCTGTAACAATATGACTAGCACACTGCTTATACTTACCGTTTTTTTGATAACACACCCGAATTTCAGTCAAAATCGAATCCATCTTCGATGGCTGACAGGTAAAACGAATGCTATTCGGTGATAACGAGGGATTTAATTTTACGAATTGCTGTCTGAGTGCCTCTTTCTGCACTTCTATGGTATTTGGATTGGTTAAATCTGCCGGTATTTTCAGCTGACCTGCAAAGTTAATGATCGTCCTAAAATATTGACTGGCATTCATCGGAACACAACCACCAACATTTTGCCAAAGTTGTACACGTGCATTTTCATCAGGCATAACTCGTGCCACAACTTTCGCTTGTAGAGGTGATAATTTTGCAGAACTTGAGGTTGTGCAATCTACACTCTTAGCAAGCTCAGGAAGTAAGCTTGAAATGGTCAGTGAATATCCCTCCAAACATTTACGCTGCTTTTGCTTAGAGGCGTCGAGTGCACAAACCGCTGGTGTCATTTGAACATGCATCACATAGCCAACAACATCTGGATTTTCTGCTGCATATAACGGCATGACGAATGAATAAACCACAGTACAGATCATTGCCTGTACTGCTTTTATCAAATACCTAGCCAAGAACATCATTCGCTTTATCAAAAATAGTAAATTCATTCTTTTCAATTCAATCAATTCATGGCTGAGGTTCATTACGCGTTGGGATAGTGCTCATCCGTTTTTCCAAGGATTGTGCTCCTTGCCCTAAAATCACCCCATAATGGGTGGCATTGGTCATCACGTGTTTCACATAATCACGTGTTTCTAACAAAGGAATGGTTTCGGTGTACTGGTCAGCTGCTATTGGTTGCACATCGGGTTGCCAACGGCGCGCGCGATTCGGTCCTGCGTTGTATCCTGCAGTTGCCAAAACAGCATTACCACTAAGCTGACTTTGAATCATCGACAAATAATAGGTGCCATAACGAATATTGGTATTCATTTCACTCAAAGCTGCGGGATTATAGGTTTCACCCATTTGTCGAGCCACGAGTTTTGCCGTATTTGGCATAATTTGCATTAAGCCCCCTGCTCCCACATGAGAACGAGCAGATGTGACAAATCGACTTTCCTGACGCATTAGACCATACGCCCAAGCAGGATCAATACCCGCATTGTAACTATGACTGGTGACATTACTCCGATGCGGTGTTGAAAACCGATAACTATCGTTATGACGTGTGATGGTTCGGTCTGCGGCATAAATCGCACGATCATACCAACCGATATCGTTGGCACGTTTCGCTGCTGATAACAACACACCATCATCTTTTTGCAAATATGCCTGACGTACCGCCCAGTTCCATTCACGGTTGATATAACTTGCAGGCGCATCAATATCACGCAATGCAAATGCACGTCTAAAATGAATATTTTGATTTAAACGCTGCATCTCTTGTGCAGTTGGTTGCTCATCATAAGGTTGATGATTGTATCGTTCACCTAAACGGTCTTTCGCGAGTAAGTTATGATAATCATCACCAGCTTGTGCCAACTGTCGATAAATCTGTTGCGCGGTTTGCTTTGATGCTGCATCTGAGCGTTGTTCAGATGCCCGCGCTAACCAATACTGCCAACGATCTTCCTGCTTTTGAGTCACAGACATCGCGTCAATCGCACGAATGATACTTTCCCACGCGCCAAAGCGAATGGCTTGACGTGCATAAATTTCAGCTTCTTCTGGCGTGAATGGATAACCAAAACTTTGATCAAATGCATTTAACACTTCACGGTTAAAACCATTTTTCATGACGGTCGTACCGCCGATATAACCTAGAGTACGATTTAGATATTTTTGCACGGGTGCTGGCGTATCTTGTGTGACTCGTTGAATATTCGACAAGGCATTACTTAAATCACTATCCGCGACGCGCCCTAGTGCATAAATTAAATAAGCATAATCAACATCATTGGTTTTCGGTGCACTCCACAAATAATCAAGTGGATTGGCTTGAATTTGGTTGAGTTGCGCCAAAGATAAATTCAACCCGAGCGTTTGAGCCGTCGCAATTGCAGAACCTGATTGCCCTGCGCGCAATTGTCCCCACAATCTTAACTGACGATCTTGCGCGGTCATCAATGGGCTAGACAGCATTAAACGACCTAAACCTGAACACGATTCTGGTTGGCTATCTGTGGCAAACCAGACATCTTTATATTCTGCAAAAACTAAATTATCACCTGTTTTGGCGCGAACTTGTGCCACCGCGCAGCTTTCCGCTTTGTCTGGGTTGGTCACATAACTTAAAACTGATTTTGCATCGGCATAACTGGCTTGTTTTACTTTTTCTTCGACATAATCTGCGGCGAGCTTTTCCGCCATTGCAGAGCGCGGATAACGTTGTGCAAAGCTTACAATGGCATCAGCAGATTGGAATCCAAGATTATTATTTAATTTCCAATACTCAGGATAATATCCCAAAGCATCATTTTGCATTGCAGCTTGATATTGATCGAGCAAAGCAAAGTTACTTGAATTCGCTGCACGTAACGCATCATTAAACTGTTCATCTAAAGCGTAGATGGACGAACATGCCATCATACTACCCACGGCTAAGACACAACGAAAACCTTTCTTGTTATTCATTTTTTTCTGAATTGTGGTGATTAAATTTGTTCGTTTCTTCATTTTCATCAATAGCTACACTCAGTTTTGCCCTGCAAGTATAGTCTAATAAGTCTGCCAATTGACTACTGTTCTGTTATGTAACCTACTGATTAATATTCATTAAAATATAGACAATTTTATACACAAACTGTCCTTTTTTGTCAGTTTGTTAATCTCTGCGTATCTCTTAAAATACTGCTATAATATGCGGTCGTTTAATTTCACTTGTTTAGGGGCCTCTATGACGGTTCAAACATTCATTCCTTCTGCTGTAAAAGCTGCTTCAGAAAACACTGTTACCCAGCCAATGCACACTCCAGACGGTTCAATTAAAAAATTATTTATTGAAACGCAAGGGTGTCAGATGAATGAGTATGACAGTCATCGTATGGCAGACTTATTAGGTGATTCGCACGGTTATGTGCTGACTGACAATCCAAATGATGCAGACATTCTGCTGATGAATACCTGTTCGATTCGTGAAAAAGCACAAGAGAAGGTCTTCAGTGGTTTAGGTCGTTGGCGCAAACTCAAAGAACAGAACCCTGATCTCGTGATTGGTGTTGGCGGTTGTGTTGCCTCTCAAGAAGGTGACAATATTCAAAAACGTGCACCTTATGTCGATATGGTATTTGGTCCACAAACCTTGCACCGTTTGCCACAAATGCTAGATCAGCATCAAGCGCAGATCGAAAAACCAAAGAAAGAAAAGATCAAATTGGTTGATATTTCTTTCCCAGATATTGAAAAATTTGACTTTCTGCCTGAGCCACGTGTTGAAGGCTTTAAAGCATTCGTTTCAATTATGGAAGGCTGTTCTAAATACTGTTCATTCTGTGTTGTACCTTATACCCGTGGTGAAGAAGTTTCTCGTCCACTGGATGATGTATTGGCTGAAATTGCAGGTTTAGCTGAAAAAGGCGTGCGTGAGATCAGTTTGCTTGGTCAAAACGTGAATGGCTATCGTGGTGAGACCTTTGAAGGTGAAATTTGCACCTTCCCTGAACTACTTCGCTTAGTGGCTGAAATTCCAGGGATTGGTCGTTTACGCTATACCACCTCTCACCCACTTGAATTTTCTGATGATTTAATTCAATGCTACCGTGATTTACCGCAAATGGTTTCGCATTTACATTTACCAGTACAAAGTGGTTCAAACGATGTATTGCAAGCCATGAAGCGTAATCACACCATTGATGTCTATATCGATAAAATTGCCAAGCTACGAAAAGTACGCCCAGATATGCATTTATCGAGCGACTTTATTATCGGTTTCCCAGGTGAAACAGATCAGCATTTTGCTGAAACCCTACAGTTCATTAAAGATTTAGATTTCGATCATTCTTATAGTTTTGTGTACTCAAAACGTCCAGGTACGCCTGCATCAGACTTACCAGATAGTACGCCTGAGCAAGTCAAGAAAGATCGTCTCGCTCAAGTTCAGCAAGTGATTAAACAATCGAGTATTGATAAAACAGATGCAATGCTGGGTAAAGTTGAACGCGTCTTGATTGAGAAAGTATCAGATAAAGATCCGAATGTCTTAATGGGCACTGCGGATAATACCCGTTTAGTCACCTTCATTGGTGATGCAACATGGGTTGGACGCTTTGCAGAAATTGAGATCACTGAAATTAAAACTTTAAATTTAGTTTATGGTGAACTCTTGAATCTTGAACCTGACGTGGCGTAATGTAAGGGGTACTCTCATAAGTCATAAAAGGGTTTCTCTTGACTACAGCGATTCGACGTACCGTAACGTTTCCTGAGATTTCCATGGAACGTTTGAAAAGTATGCTTGGTGCTTATAACGGGCATATCAAGCAAATCGAACAACGTTTAGATGTCAAAATCACTCAGCGAGGAGATGCTTTCTATCTCGATGGTGACCTCGAAACAGTCGAAAGAGCCGAAGCCTTGTTGCAGCGGCTCTATCAAGAGTCAGAAACTTCCACTCAAATTAGCGCCGATTTACTCCACCTACTAATTCAATCTTCCCAAACTGAGCGTAGTTTTGAATTAGTGGGTGAAGACCTCGATAAATATGATGCCCCGATTGAAGTCTATTTTCAAACTCGAAAAGGTCGTATCAATCCGCGCGGCGAAAACCAAAAACGCTATGTACAACGTATTTTACAAAGCGATATTTCTTTCGGAGTTGGCCCTGCGGGAACAGGTAAAACTTATCTTGCTGTAGCCGCTGCGGTAGATATGTTGGAACGCAATGAAATCCAACGTATTTTACTGGTTCGCCCTGCGGTGGAAGCGGGTGAAAAACTCGGTTTCTTACCGGGTGATCTGACCCAAAAAATTGACCCTTATTTACGTCCGTTGTATGACGCACTGTATGAAATGTTGGGCTTTGAAAAAGTTGCCAAACTGATTGAACGTCAAGTGATTGAAGTTGCACCACTCGCCTATATGCGTGGACGTACGCTGAATCATTCTTTTGTGATTTTAGATGAAGCGCAAAACACCACACCTGAACAGATGAAAATGTTCCTGACGCGTTTAGGCTTTGGTTCTCGTGCGGTGATTACAGGTGATGTCACGCAGGTAGATTTACCTCGTGGACAGCAATCAGGTTTAGCGCAGGCTTTACGTGTACTGGAAAATGTCCATGAAATTCATATCACACACTTCCATTCACGCGATGTCGTCCGTCATCAGTTGGTACAAAAAATTGTGGAAGCCTATGAAGCATTTGATGATGTACAACAACGGATTAGCGCTGAAAAACGTGCTGAACGTAAAGCGTTGCAAGAAGCATTAGTGGTTGAAAATGATTCTGCTGCAGATGCGCAACACTCGTAGAAAATCCCTTTAACCCTCTTTTTAGAAAAATCCCCCTAAATCCCCCTTTCTTGCGATGCTTTAGTCGCATCTCAGGGGGACTTTCCACGAAATAAAAGATCTACTTGGATTCGTGAAACTCCCCTCTTTACTAAAGAGGGGTTGGGGGAGATTGATTAAGGATCTATCTTGAAAATCAATTTAAGTCTACAACAAGACTTTCAAGCTGCTGAACTACCACTGAAACGTGGTCAAATCAAAAAGAATATTGAAGCCACTCTACGCCACGTCGGTTTCGAGGTGGACTGTGAAATTGGTATTGCCTGCGTCGATATTACGGAAAGTCATGAACTGAATCTGCAATACCGTGAAAAAGACAAACCCACCAATGTACTTTCTTTTCCAAGTGATATGCCTGAGGAAATGCTGTCTTTACTCGATGCCGAACCTCTAGGGGATTTGGTCATTTGCATTCCTGTAGTTTTGCAAGAAGCCAAAGAACAACAGAAAACACCAAGTGATCATTTTACTCATTTATTGGTTCACGGCATTTTGCATTTGCTCGGATATGACCATGAAACCAGTGAAACCGATGCGGAAGAAATGGAAGCGCTCGAAGTTAAGATTTTGAAAAAACTCGGCGTGGAAAATCCGTATCAAGCAGATGAAAGTGAATAAAAAACGCCATGTATATCGTTATTTTTAAAGCCACGATCAAACAACTCGATGTGACCTATTCAGAAATGGCACAAATGCTAAGAGATAAAGCATTGGGCAAATACAGCTGTCTAAAGTTTGAAACCTGTAGTGAAAATGGTTTTGAAATTGCGCTGTCTTATTGGAATAGCTTAGAAGATATCAAACGTTGGCAACAAGATGCTGAACATCAAGTTGCTCAACGCTTAGGTAAAGAAAAATGGTATCAGGACTTTAGCGTGGAAATCTGTACAGTTGAACGTGCTTATTCTAATCTGACTCGTTAATTTGTGGATAATTCGCTATTTACCCACAATTTCATATCCAT
Source organism: Acinetobacter sp. (assembly GCA_036660195.1). Lineage (GTDB taxonomy): Bacteria > Pseudomonadota > Gammaproteobacteria > Pseudomonadales > Moraxellaceae > Acinetobacter. Next base: position 11,333 of record JAVXBC010000048.1, on the reverse strand, counting down.
GAATATTTATCTTAAAATAGCTTAATGCACTTCAAACTCAGCATCTACAGGGTCAAAACGCCAAGTACGGACAATACGCAATTCAGATATATCTTTGCTCATTTTGGCATCAAATTGACCAAACGGCGCGCCACGACGAACCGATGCTTTTGCCGCTTCATCTAAAATCGCATGACCTGAACTTTCAATTAAACGAATAGCACGAATACCACCATTGCTATTTAAAATCACCATTAAACGCACTTCACCCGATAAGCGTTGTTGCTTCGCAGCATCTGGATAATAGCGGTTACCATACAGCTCGACTTTTTGACGGAATTTATCTAAATAAGCAGCAGATGCATCTTGTTTGGCTTGAATACCATCCACCGTTTTAATTTTTTGCTTACGGCTAAAGTTTTGCTGACGCTGTAAATATTGAGCTTCTAAACTCGCCACCATTGCCGCTTTGGCTTGGAATTGACTTTGTAATTCATCCAAGGATTTTTTGCGTTCACTTTGCTCAGCTTGCTTTTGCCAGCTCAGTACTGTTTGAAGAACTTTTTCTTCAAATTTTAATTCACGCTTTTGCTGAATCTTTTCTAAACTTTCTAATTTTCCTTCGCCTGTGGTGGCATCGGCTTCCATCGGTGTAGGCATATCACTCGACATGCGGTGTGCCTGATGAAAACTGCCCGAACCTTTTTGATCGGACTGCGCTAAAAAATCTGCATGTTTCACAGGGTCTTGACTAGGGCGAACCGTAACCGCAATTTCTTTGGTCGATGTATCTGTTGGCGATGGAACCTGAAACGATATCGACAATAAAAGCGCATGAAGTACTGCTGAAATCAAAATAGAAATTAAAAATACGAAGCCAGCTAAACGCGTCGCAATGGATGAGCCGAAATTTATTTTATTCAACATAATATTTAAGCGACAAAATGTCTCATCCCCAACGGTAGCAACCGTATAAAACCAAACCAATATTCAAAATGTTATAAAAATGTGATCCACTTAGAGTTGCAGTGCTTCCATACCATCATTTTATGAAAATGTAGCAATTAATTTTGCTACACTGCAAGTCACAAAGCTATTTTTATTTTGGTTAAGCTAAAGATCGTGCTGGAATCAGCGAAAATCCATTCACTTTCTGGAACAACTTTTATGCAAACGCTCATTTCATCGGTGGTTAAACGTCTACGTAAAGTCTACCAAAAAGCTGAAGATTTCATCGAAGAAGAACGTGAATTTCCATTATCACAAATTTTTGTGAACGCCACTATGGAACGCTATGTCACCGAAAAAGTAGAGATCATTAAAGATTTACATGCCGACTTACATGATGGCTGGTTGCGTCTTTACTCAACCATCGAGGTCAAAGGTTTAAACACAACCTTATCGGTAGATTTAAAACTGATTCAAATGGAAATGAACCATGAGGTGCAACTCATGGTATTTGAGCAATTGACCAATACCCAAGTCATAGAAGCCACATTTAAGAACATTTTTCAAAAATGGGGCTTTTACATTGCTATTTGGTATTACCAAAAATTCTTAGAACGTGACCCGTTGGGTAAAATTTTAGAACATTACGATGTGGTGAAAGAGCAAGATGATTTGCTCTATCTCGATTTAAATCGTTGGTTCAGCAAGAAACCGAGCATTATTGAAACCCTCGCTAAAGTTCATGTTAATCGTGCGCGTGTTCGCCCTGCTGAATTAATTGTATGGGGCAATGTGAATTTGTCTGCGATTTTAAATTCATCCAATCGAGATGATGACGAAGATGATTGGGACGATACAATTGTGAGCACCATTCATTCTAAAGAATGAAAGATAAATACATTTAGCTTTAAAAATCTGCCAAATTTATACCAAAAATGAACATGTTGGCTGTAATTTACTTCATGATTTAAGGGCATAATGGCTCTAATTTAGATCATGAGTGATGAATATTTTCACTCCAAGGAAACGGGTTATGGCTCAAACATTCGCAAAAGTTCTCGCAATTACCGCCCTAAGTTCAAGTGCTGTATTGGCAATGAGTTTTTCAAGTCATGCAATGGCAATGGCGCCGTTCCAAGCGGGCTATCAATTTAGCTATAACAATAAAAATTTAGGTTCAGCGACACGTAGCCTGACACAACAAGGCAACAATTGGACATATAAATTTGCTGCCAAAGCAGGTGGAATTGCGTCTGCGACAGAAACCAGTCAGTTCAATTTCACAGATAATAAAATTAACTCACAAAAGTTCAGTCGTAGCAGCAAATTGTTGGTGCATACCGACACCATGAACATCAACTTCAACCCGAGCAACAAAAGCATTAGCACGCAAAAAGATGATGATAAGCACTCATTTACTTGGCAAGCAGGCGTTTTAGATGAACTCAATGCCGAACTGCAACTGCGTGAAGATTTAAAAAATGGCAACGCGCTCAAATCTCACTATTTAATTGCAGATCATAATTCAGTTGAGCAACGCCGTTTTATCAAGCAAGGTACTGAAAATATCAAAACCAATTACGGCACATTCAGTACCATTAAAGTGATATTGCAACACAGTAAACCTGAACGAAATACCGTGTTTTGGCTCGCCCCAAAACTAGATTATCTTCCAGTTAAAGTGACCCATAACGACGGCAAATCATCCTATGGACTATTATTAACTAGCTATTCGGGTAAAACCAATTAAGGCTTAAACCGCGCTTCTAAATTTGAATCACTTAAAAATACAGCATCAATGAATGCTGTATTTTTTATGAGAAAAAATATGCTGGGCGTGGTCATTTTGAGCCGTTTCAAGGTATGATGAGCCTGATTTATTGCGCCGTTTCAGCGGTCAAATGGACTTTATTTAGAGAATGTTATGCGCACGTATTTAGACCTCTTACAACACATCCTCGATCATGGCGGCGACAAAGGCGACCGCACAGGAACAGGAACACGTTCAGTATTTGGTCATCAAATGCGCTTTGATTTGTCTAAAGGCTTTCCGCTCTTAACGACCAAGAAAGTCCATTTTCGTTCGATTGTGATTGAACTGTTGTGGTTTCTTAAAGGCGATACCAACGTTCAATATCTCAAAGAGCATAAAGTTTCGATTTGGGATGAATGGGCAACCGCAGATCAAACTGCACGCTTTGGTCGTCCCGAGGGCGAACTTGGGCCTGTATATGGTCATCAATGGCGAAATTTTGGCGCAACTAAAAATTCAGATGGTAGTTATCAAGAAGATGGTTTCGATCAAATTTCATGGCTGATCAATGAAATTAAAACCAATCCAAACTCACGCCGTTTGATTGTATCTGGTTGGAACCCGAATGAAGCGGGAACGGTTGCACTGCCACCCTGCCATACCTTATTTCAGTTTTTTGTACAAAATAACAAGTTGTCTTGCCAGTTATATCAGCGCAGTGCCGATGTATTTCTCGGCGTGCCATTTAACATTGCCAGTTATGCGCTATTGACCCACATGATCGCACAAGTCTGTGGCTTAGGTGTGGGCGACTTTGTTTGGACAGGTGGCGATACGCATTTATATGCCAATCACTTTGAGCAAGCCCAATTGCAACTCACTCGCGAGCCTTTAGCCTTGTGTCAATTAAAGCTCAATCCTGAAATTACTAATATTTTTGACTTTAAATTTGAAGATATCGAAATTGTCGGTTATGAATCACACCCTGCGATTAAAGCAGCGGTTGCAGTATAACGCTTAAAGGAGCCGCTCATGGCATGGCAAGGAATGGAACTGGTTCACGTCGTGGCGATGGATAAAAACCGCTGTATTGGTAAAAGCAATGCGCTGCCGTGGCATATTTCTGCTGACCTTAAACACTTTAAAGCCATTACCCAAGGCGGTGTGGTGATTATGGGACGTAAAACCCTTGAGTCGATGGGTCGTGCGCTACCGAATCGAGTGAATTGGGTGATCACACGCGATCCAAATTGGCAATTTGATGGCGTTAAAGTTGCGCATACGATTGAAGATGCACTAAATGCTGCATGTGCAGATGCTCAACACGCAGAAAAAAAGTCTTTATTTATTATTGGCGGTGGTGAAATTTTCACTCAAACCCTTGCCATTGCAGATCGCTTAGAACTGACGCATATTGATTTAGATGTTCAAGGCGACGCACATTATCCTGAAATTACGTCTGACTTTGAAAAAAAACATACAGAACAACATGTGGATGAGAAAACCAATATCGCATTTGAATTTGCAACTTATCAAAAATAAAAAATGGATGGCGTATCGCTATGCAGATTGAGGCACGAGAACTCTTTATTAGTTTAGCCATGTGGCTGCTACACGGCGCATTTACCTTATTCGTTATTCTTTCAAGTATGTGGTTGTGTCTTGCTTTATGGTATCAACAACCGTTTGGCAATATTTTTAGCCGTGTCATCATCGCCATTTGGGTACTATTCGCGCTGAGCTTAATTGGTTTTTATATCAACGGCCATATTGTTAGTCGACGCACTGATATTCTGTTATACGGCTTTGTATTCGCCTGTGCCCTGCTTTGGTATTTTTCTCTAGAAGCACGTCAAGACCGTGACTGGAATCCAGAAGTCGCCAAACAACTTCATTATGAAAAACAGGGAGATATGGTCACCTTGCACAATGTGCGTAATTTTAACTGGCGCAGCAATGAAGACTACGATATTCACTGGGAAAGTCGAACGGTCGATTTAAATAAAATTACAGGCTTAAACGTGATTGCCTCGTATTGGATGGGGCCGAAAATTGCACATACACTGGTGAGTTTTGATTTTGCTGATCAAGAATCTTTAGTATTTTCAATCGAAATTCGTAAAGAAAAAAATGAAGAATTTTCTGCATTTGGTGGTTTTTTTCGTAAATATGAACTGAGTTTGATCGCATCGGATGAAAAAGATTTGATCTATACGCGCAGTAATATTCGAAACGAACAAGTGTATCTTTTCCCTGTCAAAATGCCCGTAGCCGAACGCAAAGCCCTCTTTATCGAATATTTGAACAAAGCCGATGAATTACACGACGAAGCCAAGTGGTACAACACTTTAACCAGTAACTGCACGACCCTCGTGTTCGATATGGTACAAGCCATCAATACCCGTCAACTCCCCAAAGACTATCGACTATTTGCCTCTGGATATTTACCGAATTATGTTTACGACCTCAAAGCCATCAATCAAAACTATAGCTTAAAAGAATGGTATCGCTTGGCACATATCAACCCACGGACTGAACAATACGCACAACAGAAAGATCAAAGTAGTAAATATTTCTCAAAAATCATTCGCTTAGATATTCCCAAACCTGAATGATTTAATCTCCACGAATAACAATTCATGTCACGAATAGGCTTTTACTTTGAGCAAACTTCGATTAGTTTAATAGCATTGAAAAAAATGAGAACATTGAGGGAACTATGCAACAGGCAATATTGGGTGGCGGTTGTTTTTGGTGTGTAGAAGCCGTATTTCTACAACTAAAAGGCGTTGAAAATGTCGTCAGTGGCTATGCGGGCGGCATTGTACAACACCCTAACTACGAACAAGTATGTCAAGGCAACAGCCAACATGCAGAAGTGGTTCAGGTGGATTTTGATGAACAACAAATTAGTTATTCACAATTGCTTCAGGTGTTTTTTACCACGCATGATCCCACCACGTTAAATCGTCAGGGCAATGACATTGGTACTCAGTACCGTTCTGTTGTGTTCTATATGAATGATGAACAGAAACAACAAGCCGAACACATCATTCAAACTTTGGAAGATGAAGGCTTAAATATTGTCACTGAACTCAGTCCTGCGCCGACCTTTTACCCTGCGGAAGATGAGCATCAGAACTTTTATGCACGCAACCCATCGCAAGGCTATTGCAACTTTAGCATTCCACCTAAATTGGCTAAATTAAGAGCAAAATTTGTGGATTTAATCAAAAGCGAATAAGCATAAAAAAGCAACTCTGACAGTTGCTTTTTTACTTCAAGGTGATGAAAGCGTTTAGTTCTTACTTACAAAAGCAATATCACTTAAACCTGCTTCACTGGCACGTGACATCACTTGAGCCACCGTATCATATTTAGCTTCTTCATCTGCCTCTAACTCTACAGTAGGCTTTTGCTCAGCTTTTGCTGCTTCTTTAAAACGCGTCTCAAGTTCTTGTAAATTAGAACTTTGAGCATTTAAAAGAATCTCCCCATTTGCCTTAATGCTGACAGTGAGAGCTTTAGGCGGTTGAGGCTGAACCTCTGCCGTCGTTTTTGGTAAAGCTAATGGAATAGATGGGTTCGCAACCGTTGCTGTGACTAAGAAAATAATCATCAATACCAACATAATGTCGATAAGAGGAATGAGGTTCATCTCATTCATGCCAGTGTCGTGGTCTTCACCCAATTGAAAGCCCATTAAACTTGACCTCCAACTAAACCTTGTTGTGCTGCATTTGCATCTGTTGTGGTATTCGATTCTTGCTGCAACATGGTGTCAATTAACAGACTATGCGCTTGATCTTGCAAATCATGGGCTAAGCCACGGTTAAAACGTACGCAGATGTTATATGCCAATACCGCTGGAATTGCGACTGCAAGACCTAAGCCCGTCATAATCAAGGCTTCACCCACAGGTGTTGCAACTTGAGCTAGACCGACTTGACCGCTATTACCGACTGCAACCAATGCATGGAAAATCCCCCACACTGTTCCAAATAAGCCGACAAATGGCGCAAGCGATGCAATCGTACCTAATACCGATATGCCCTTTTCTGCTTGCGATTTTTCCGCAGAAATTTGGCGTAGTAAGGCTTGTTCTGCGACCGCTTTACGTTGCTCAAAATTCAAAAACTGTAATTTCGATTTCAACTTCGCCAACGATTGCGTCAGTTGGCTATAAGACTGTTGCTTTAATTGGCGTGTTCCCATTAAACGTAGAATTAAAATCGTCCACGTCGCAATCGACATTGCCAAAAGGATGAAATACAACGTTTTACTGACTGTATCTGCATGTTGCCAATATACTGAAAAGTTCATATCAGAACTCCTGATTTAATCTGCCACAAGGACTTTAATGTATTAAGGATTAAACTCAAACGGTTGCTCAGTTCGAATCGGGTAGGCAATACCGTTTTCCATATAAGGTTTAAATTTACCACTACGTACTGCACGCAAGACTCTTTCATCCAATGCCGAAATACCCGTACTACTTGTAATTCGCGCAGTGGTGACTTTACCTTTTTCATCTGCTTCGATATATACAGATACGAGACGAGTTTTGTGTTCTAAATCTTCATCTGTGAATGAAAGCCTTGGTGAACGACTCCACTGGATACCCGAACCACTCACCGAAACACGTTTTGGTGAAGGGGCAGCAGCAGGTTGTGTCTTAATGACATCTTTAACAGGTTGTGGATTTTCCACTTTTTCAATGGTCTTGGTCACAACTTGGCTTTCAACTTTCGTTTCAACCTTAGGCTCAGTTTTCTGAATCACTTGCTTCGGGGTTTCAGCTTTCACCTGTTGCACTTTCGGAATCTTTTTCGGCGGTGGAGGTAACGGTTTTTCAACCACTTTCACCTCTTTCACTTCTTTTTTAGGTTCAGGTTTTGGCTTTTCTTTCGGTTTAGGTATTTCTGGTTTAGGTGGTTCTTTAATCTTCACAAATTTGACTTTCAGCGGCTTCTTCTCAATCGGGCGCAATTCCATCATTTTCATGTGGCTGACCGCCCACAAAACGCCGACATGACCTACCACCACCGCAACAATGGCAGCAATGATTTTCTTTTTCATCGGAGAAGATGTGTTAAATACCGCAGGAGATTGACTCATAAGAATCTAAGTACCTATGTAGATGGTGACGTTTTTCAAACAAAAAACGATGACACGCATCGGATAGAACAATGAAAGTGCCGCAATAATAAATGAGAAGTGTTTTCATTTGCAACTAATATTTGACCGAATGCACATTCCCCATTCAATCGACATAAAAAAACATGCGATAGAAGCATGTTTTTTTAAACTTATGTTTAGACGATTTAAAACACCACGGTTTTATTGCCATGCACAATAATTCGGTCTTCTAAGTGCCATTTCACTGCGCGTGCCAAAACATTACGTTCGACATCTTCACCTAATTCACGCAACTGCTCAATATTATAATCGTGGTTCACACGTTCAACATCTTGCTCAATAATCGGTCCTTGATCAAGGTCAGCCGTCACATAATGTGCGGTCGCACCAATCAATTTCACCCCTTTCTCATACGCCTGTTTGTATGGATTTGCGCCTACAAACGCTGGTAAGAATGAATGATGAATATTGATGATCTTCATTTCCCAATTGGCAACGAAGTCTTCACTCAAAATTTGCATATAACGAGCTAAAACCAATAAGTCATTGCCCTGCATCATCTCGTGAATTTGTGCATAGGCTTCTGCTTTATTGTCTTTGGTGACTTTAACAACCGTAAATGGAATGCCAAAATTTTCTACCGATTCACGTAAATCTTCATGGTTTGAAATGACATGGGTAATTTCACAGGCCAACGAACCACGTGCATGTCGCCATAATAATTCAAGTAAAGCATGATCAACTTTCGAGACTAAAATCCCGACTTTTTTCAATTCATTAACAAAAGTCAGTTTCCACTGCATGTCATAACGATCGGCAACATTGGCAGCAAAGGTTTGCATCAAGGCATCTTTACGTGCATGTAAATGATCAAGTTCAAACTCAACACGCATAAAATAACGTCCGCCTTGAGCTTCTGTTGCGTATTGATCTAGGGCAGTAATATTTGCGCCTTGATGATACAAAAAGCTTGATACAGCTTGCACAATACCAGGCTTGTCTTCGCAAGTAATGAGTAATCGTGCCGTGTGGGCGGTTGTCATGTTCATGTGGTGGATACCAGTTATCAAATCAGTTTAAAAAATAAAGCCAAGCATTCTAACGTTTTTTTGCCTTGGACTAAATAGCTACGCGTTACTCATCTTCTTCATTTCGAAGATTTGAAATACTGTCAAATAATTCTGAAGGCCCAAAAGATTCAAGCAATTGTTCATAGGTCTGTCGGCTTTCGCCCAATAAATACGGGCCTTCCAAAAACAGCATTTGACGTAGGGCTTGCCACACCCACTTTTCTTCTAAATGGTTATTGTCGCTAATATGCCCCGACATAAACAGGAAGTTCGTCCAATTGGTTAATACAATCCATAAGTTGATGATTAACGCTTCAATCTCTGAATCGTTCATTTTCATCAAACCTGCGTCAACAAAGGCACGATAAATTTTTTGTCCTTGTTGCATCACTTTTCCAGAAAAATACGGATAGATTTTCCGAAATTCTTCATTATATTCAACCAAATGATGAATATCACGATGGATAAAACGATAGTTCCATAACTGGCGGCTTAAGATTTGAAAATAATTGATTTTATCGTTGGAGTTAAGCGGTCGATCTGTGGGAATTGCCAACATTTCCAAGGTTTCTCTTTGGTATTGCTGTGCAAGCTCTTTAATAATTTCTTGCTTGTTTCGGAAATGGTAATACAAATTTCCAGGGCTGATCGCTAATTCAGCCGCAATGTGATTGGTGGTGACTGAACGTTCTCCGCGCTCATTGAACAATTGCAAACTGATTTGCAAAATTCGCTCTTTCGTTTTATTCGGCTTAGCGTAGGACATTATCTTCAACCATCTACATTATTATCAACAAGTTATAAACAAACTTGTAAAGAAACTTGACATTTTAGAGTAATTACTCTAAAAATTAAACCATAATGAAGCCCTAATTGGTTTACTCCTATGAACAGTCAATCAAAAACAACCATTCCAACACCTCCACCAGAGGTGAAAAGACTGAATGATTTACTTGAACAGCAAAAAGTCGCGTATCAACGTCATCCTTTAGCAACTGCTAGTGAACGTATTGAACGTTTAGCTCGTCTTAAAAGCGTCTTGGTAAAGTATCAAGATCAATTTGCCAATGCAATTAGTCAAGATTATGGCAATCGTGCCGTAATGGAAACAAAAATTGGCGAAATCTTAACGTGCTTAGAACATATTAAATACTACAGCAAAAACTTAACCGAGTGGATGAAACCCTCGAAACGCCATATTAGTATGTTACATCAACCTGCAAAAGGTTGGGTACAGTATCAACCTTTGGGCGTCATTGGGATTGTTGCGCCGTGGAATTACCCGTTATTGCTATCAGTTGGACCACTGATCTGCGCATTAGCGGCGGGTAATCACGCCATGATTAAAATCTCAAGTGCATCGGCGCAGTTTGGTGCGCTACTTGAAAATGCAATTACTGAAGCCTTTCCACAAGAATTGGTTGCTGTTGTTAATGGTGGCGGCATCATTTCAGACGCATTTAGCCATTTGGCGTTTGATAAAATGATTTTCACGGGCTCAACCACTGTCGGTAAAACGGTAATGGCAGCAGCATCGCAAAATCTTGTACCTGTCATTTTAGAGTTAGGCGGAAAATCTCCTGCTTTAATTCATTCAGAAATGAATATTCGTGATGCCGCAGAACGTGTTGCTGTAGGTAAGTTATGGAATGCAGGTCAAACTTGCGTTGCACCCGACTATTTATTGCTACCTAAAGGCAAAACAGCAGAATTCACTAAAGGTTATCAAGACTTCGTGAATACAATGTATACCACATTAGCGCATAATGATGATTACACGTCTATTGTAAATGACAAGCAATACAACCGCTTACAAAGCTATTTGGAAGATGCACAAGCGCAAGGCGCAAACATTGTTGAATTAAATACTCAAAAAGAGTCTTTAACAGAAGTTCGTAAAATTGCCCCAACGCTGGTCACAGCCGTGACCACCGACATGGAAATCATGAAAAATGAAATCTTTGGGCCAATTTTACCGATTATTGAATATGACCAACTTGATGATGCATTGAAATTCATTAATAGTCAGCCACGTCCATTGGCATTCTATTACTTTGATATTGACCAAGCGCGTGCTGAATACGTTGCAGAACGTACTCATTCTGGGCATTTCGGGATTAACCAAACCCTTACCCACGTTGCACAGGACGATCTTCCTTTTGGTGGTGTTGGTGCATCGGGTATGGGGAAATACCACGGCAAAGAAGGCTTTTTTAGCTTTTCACATGAACGTTCGGTGATGTCAAACCCTGTTAGCTCGAAATTGTACAGCTTAAAATTGATTTTACCGCCTTATAATAAAGCGGTGCACAAACTACTTTTAAAAACACTATTTCGCTAGCTTGATCAAGGCATGATCTATCACACCAGATCATGCCTAGTTTTTACCGAATTCGCTTGTCTTTTAATCGTATTTTTGGTATAAAACGCCCCTTGAATGATTT
>JAVXBC010000047.1:1809-18312 GCA_036660195.1 Acinetobacter sp. | reverse complement strand
CGTGGGTCGCCTTTCGCTTCAATTTCATCAATCTTGCTTTGAATATGTTCGCCAATGCCTTTGACACTACGCTTGTTTTGATCAAATACGTTTAAGAAATCACGCGCACCCACGCTTAAGCCGTCATCAATCAACTGACCTTGATCTAAATAATCACGCACTGTTTGACCACTGGCTTTAATATCGCTCAACTTTTGCGCTGCTTGCGCCAAGTCTGTTGCAATCGTATTGGCATGTCGTCCACCCTGCTTGACCAATGCGCCAAGTTGCGACAATTGCGGTGATGCACGTAATAAAGCATTCAAAACATTCTTACTATCATCGTCCAAATTCTCAGATAAACGAGCGACTAAGTTCCCATCTTCATAAGTATTTTGCGCCAATGCCGTTTCAATACGACGTTTACCATCTTGAGATAATCGACCGTCAGGAGTTTGCATATTTGCGCGCTCTGACTGTGGTAATTGGTCAATAAAGCCACGTACAAAGTTCATACTTTGATCAAGATTTAATGTTCCATCGTTATTCACATTGATAAGCGAAGCATCAGGCAAGCGGTCAACATCGGTTCTTGCTCGCTCAGGTGCGCTGAATTGCGCCACATCGGCTTCATTGGCTAACTTGGTGAATTGCACACGGTCAGTATCAGTTAAGCGTGTACGCACTAATACAGGCTGATCTATGCCTGAAATATCCATGCCACGAGCTGCGGCATAGTCATTGACCATTTTTAAATATGCATCCGCTTTGCCCTCTGCATAGGCTTTACCAATTGCCAATGTGCGCCCATTGCCCGATTCAACCACACCATCTAAACCTGTAATTGGTGCACCATCGGATAGTTTAGGCGAATCAGCCAGCCATTCAGGACGTAGATCATTTGCCATGCTTTCAATTTGCTGACGTGAAGCTGCACGTGTACGGTCACGTGGCTGTAGTTCTGCTGGATAATTTGGATTCACGCCATATAGTGCATCATTGGACGTAATCAGTTCAGATAAAGGGCGTATTTCTGTTGCCACATCATAGCTTGAGCCATCCATGCCAGTAACAGTACTGATATTGTCGCCACCGTAACGACCACTCAAGCTATTCCATTTTTTACGCCACTTGTCTATTGCTTGCCCCACCGTCAAGCCTTTCATACCGTTGTTATTCACAATCGCTTCGGCATATTTTTTATCGTATTGCTTAACAACATCGAGCAAATTAGCTTTTGGGTCGGCTTTTAATACATGAACTGCGCCCGATGGCCCAAGTAAATGCCCTAAATATTGCTCATGCGCAATCGGGTCACGCCCAATTTTCTGCTTAATAAAATTATTGGCTTGTTTGATATGCTTCAAGCCCATGCGAATCTGTTCATCAACACTATTGCGATTACCACCGCCTTGACCTTTCCATGTCTTATCTAATATTTGAAACAAGCCGTGAGCTGTAGAGGTTGGATTTTTTGCCGTATTGCTAAATGAGCCGCCTGTTTCAATGTGCGAAATTGTCAAAGCCACACTTGGGTCTACTCCCTCTTGAGTGGCTTTTCTTGCAATAGTTTTGGCATTTACTGGCAATGCTGTTGAATCAAAATCAACGATGCGCTTCTTCACTTCGCCTGTGACTTGGTGCGGTACATTAACTGGCTTGCCCTCAAGAATACTGTCAGTGGCGTGATTTAAGTTCTTATAATGATTATTCTGCTGCACTGGGTCGGCTAACTTTATAGGACTTGCAGCATCGTCAAATTCCATTTGATTAACCGCAAGCGCACTTTGCACCACCGTTGCTTTCTGATCTACATCAGCATTCAATGCTTCGAGTTCTTTTTGTACTTGATTATCAACATGGCGTGCATAGCCACGAGTAACGCCAAACAACAAAGCATTCAATGCAAAATCAGTTCCGACACTTTGACCAGTGACTTGATATTCTTTAGCTTGCTTGTCGTATCCCTCTGATTTAAGTATTTCACCGCTTGCCGCTTGCCCTGCGGTGGATAAAACAGTTGCACCACCAATCGACAAAGCAGCATCTTTTGCAACACCACCAACACCTTTTAAACCGTATGAAATCGGTAATACCGTTGACACCGCTGCAACACCACCGTCAACCAGTGCCACCTTTGCAGCCGTGCCACTATCAACACCCTTATTGGTCAAATCTGCATATTTATAATTGGTTTCGGAAGTTCCAGTTAATGCCGCTGCACCAACCACACCACCGCCCAAACTACCGATCAATGCACGAGTCGCATAGTCCCCAACACTAAAGCCAATCTGACCTATAGTGCCAGTGTTCGGCTTATCCTCTAATTTCTCAACTGCGCCGAGCAAAAGCTCATTTCGAGCATTATCTTTACGGTCTAAATACTCACCTGCACTTTCTTTTCGCACATCCAATGGCTTTGAAAAATCATCTTCATCATTGATTGAATAAGTCAAGTGATCAATAACACGGTCAATCGGTGCTGCCAGTGTATCTGCCGCTTTGGCAAAGCCTGCTGCCGCACCACGCAAAGGACTTGAAGCCGCACCATCAAACAAGCCAACCTCTTTCTTAACAGGGGGCATTTGTTTAAGTGGCTTTTTCTGCAATTCTTCAATTGCTAAGGCTTCATCATCGGCAAAGTCATTAAACCAAGTCATTTCGTAACCTCATGCATTTTGATGCGCCAAATAACATTGTTTTTGATGAGCTGTTGACCGCGCTCATTGATTAAATCATATTGAATTTCGCCCTTATCTGACTGTTTGCCTTGAACCAACTTAAAGCCGTGTAACTCAGCTTCACTGATACCAGTCTGCTCTGAGATGTAGGCATAGCCTTTTTCTAAGCGTGCTTCAAATGCATCATCTAACATGCCGTAAGGCTTTGTTACTTTCCAGCCTGACGTTTTGACACCACGATAATTACGGTAATCATCGGGCTGCGCATAAACTCCACCAGTTGCCATTTCTAATGCTGTTTTTGATATCGCATCATTCGGTGAAGCATCTTTCGTTGCATGGCTAAAACCACGCGCATTCATCGTATCGGCATAAATCGCCTTAAAAGTTTCATATCCTGTATTGGCTTTTTCGCCTTGCAAAGTATTCCCAGCATAAGCCGTGAATTTCTGCCGCATGATGTCCTCTTTCGGCATCAGCAATTGCTTGTTTTTAAGCAGCTCTGTTCCAGTTAAAATTGAAGCCGCCACATCACGACCATCAGAAGAAATAAAGCCTTTTGCCCTTGCCGTTCCTGCCGCAATATAGTTTTTATTGCCCCCGCCAAGCTGTTCTAATGTCGCACCCCAAATTTTACTGCCTCCTGCAATACCTTTGCTTTGGTTGATCATTGACCCGATAAAATCAAGTTTCTTATCGGCTGACATTGCATCAAAAGCCTTTTTAGCTTCGGGTAAATCTTCAGTAGAGATTGGCTTAATCGTTAAATTGTCATCTTTTAAAGCCATTTGCTTTGTGGCATTGCCGATAATCTTTTCTACAGCACTTTGCGGATTGGCTTTTAAATCTGCACCAGTAATTGGATTGACTTGCAAACCCACTTCCCGCACCGCTTGATTTGGATTATCTTTTATCGTTTTTAATTTCTCGTTATAAATTGACTGATACACGCCGAAAATTTTGTTTTCAGTCACAGGGTCATTTGATGTCGTGTTTTTAGAGTTTGCTTTTTCTGTGTTTAATCGCTTTAGCATCTCAGGCGTGGATAAATTACTAAACTTTTGAAAATTGCCCGAATGCTGTTTATAAAACTCATACTCGCTTTCGTACTCAGTACCTTTAACTGCTACACCAACATCTGTCGAATAAGCATCATCCAAAGCACGACCTGTCAGCACTTGCGATTTATATTGATTTAATAATTTCCCTGCATTCTGAACACGCTCATTTTCAACCACTTGCGCCCGATGATTCAAAGATTCAATGCGGCTTGTAATTGTAGATTTAAGAGAATGAATCGTCTGACCCTCAAGGCTATTGAACCGACCATCAGGCTTATCTAGTTCCGTATAAATCTTCTGTAAGCCTTGAATATCTGCCTTTTGTGTAGAAGTTAGGATGCTTTCATTTACAGTATTTAGACTTTGGTTTTGCTTATAATCTTTGGCATATTGCAATGCTTCGCTAGGAGATAGATATTTTTTACTTGCTTGAATGGTCTCTCCAGCATACTGATCTGCCATTTCCGAGTTTTTCATTTTGGCAAGATTATCTAATGTGAGTTTTGCACTTGTCCGCGCTGTATCCGCTTCGGTTTTTTGACCAATATCATAAAATGAACTGATCTGACGATTACCAAAATCAGTAAACTTAGGCGCAAAGTCCTTTCTCACTGACTCAGGTATTTGTGACAAGGATTCATCCAAACGTTTTGCAAAATCCGTACTGAACTCACGGTCAATTACAGTCGCATCTTCCCCCGATGCAACACGTTGACGGTATTCACCAGCCATGTTCTCAATATCAAGACTGAAACTACTTGCGACCGTCGCCCCTTGCAGTCGATCTTTTTCATTTTGTTCTTGTTTGCGTTGCTGTGCAACCTGACCAGCCACTTGACCAATATTCTGCAAAGCTCCTGCAATCATCTGACCAGTTTGATTCTGTGGCATTTGGATACGTTCAACCTGTGGCATAGATTGACCGAAATTGCCCATAGGAATTTTAGCCATTATTTCCACCCCCCACCAGTTGAGCCTTTATTATTCTGAGAGAGTGAGCTATAACCACTTGCACCAGCAGATACGGTATTTAAGGCACCAGTTGCAGCAGCAGTACCAGCATTGTTTTTATGCACGCTCGCTTCCGCTTTTAAGCGTTGAGAAGAATTATATCCAGTGACCTCTGCCATTGCCGCATCATAGTTGCCTGCTTGCTCAATTGAATCATTGATGACAATGGACGTACCCTCATTTACATCAAGCCCATTACCAGCCGCAGCCGCACGTGCTGCCGACTGTGCTTTTTCCTTTTCCTTTCGGATGCGTTCCGCTTCCAACCGACCACGTGCTTTTGCAGCATCTGCATCAGCTTCGGCTTGTTCACCAGCAGCTTTGTTATTCTGATAGTTTGAATATCCAGTGATTGCCGCACTCACAACCGTTGCGGCAACTGCAACATAAGCCATGCTCATGCAATAAACTCCTTATCTTGATATCCAATACTCGCTAGGAAATTATCAATTTCGCTTTCAGGAATGGTTAGATCATCTTCTAGCTTTTCAGTATTGGTTTCATTTAACGTATTTGGATGGATGGTTAGCCAAGAGCTATCTTCATGAAAATAACCAATTCGCTTAGTCCCTGCTTTTGACAGCATGATTTGACCAGCATATACATCCTTAATTCCGTCTTCCGTGATCAAGGAAACTGCACCTTTAAGTAAGATATTGAAATGCTCTGTACTGTGCATTTTGCTAATAACTAACGTTCTAGCTTTAGCATCCATCTGACGCATGTATATATCAGGTCCAAAATGGTGATTGACTGGAGGAGTAACTTCGTCAACTTGATTGTCTTGGATGCCAGCGCAAATATGAGCCTGTATTTTCTTAACCACTTCGATATAAGTACGATGCTCAACATTACCCAAAATTTCAGCTAGAAAATTAGATTTATCTTCACTCATGGCTTCAACTCCAAATCCAAGATAGTGCCGTATTGAGTAAATCCGAATTGCTCATACAGCCGAATGCATGATTGCGACTCAACACCAGTCGTAGTACCGCATTGAATACGACTTGCACCCATAGCAGCCGCCCAGCCAACAAAAGCTTGAATAAGCATCTGTGCTACTTGTGAATTGCGATATTCAGGAACGACATACAACACATCATCAAAAGCAATCTTGATGTCATTGAACCAATCGCCACCGATACGACCAACAAAACCGCCAATAATCTGCTTTTTATGTTCAACGATAAAAACCACTCCACCGCCTTTGATCAAGTAAGTGAAATGCTCTGCAACTTTTTCAGCCATGAATGGGCGATTTTTATAGTTGGGTGCTTCTTTTATAAAAACACTTCCCAATTCGACCATTGCTGGCACATCTGAAAGCGTTGCAGCACGTATTTTCATGGCTATTCCTCATTGATTGACAATTGCATAGTGATAGCTTGCAAGTGAAATGGCAGAGGTTTGTTGTGTGAAATGATTAGCGGCATTTTATGCAAATCCTCCCAATGCCCACCCTCATGTAAATGATAACCAGTGTGCGGTTTTCTTGGGTCAAGTGGATTATCGTCAAAGGTAAACAGTTCAATCATTTCACCGTTGATTTCAGGTGCAATCGTCTTATTAAAAAAGAATGCGATTCGATCAACTTTAGCTTTATGCATCATTGTAGAAAGCGGTGCTTGAGTAAGCTCAGGAGGAAATAATTCAACGATGCAATCAATGGCTTTGCCAAAGCTAATGCCCTCACCAGCCATGCCTGTAAATGTCAGCGTTGAGCCGTTATCTACAATACCAATTTCATAAATGGCTTCACCGTCACGCTGGTAAGCCGCAAGACTGCCTAAGTAAGGCGCATCATTACTTACACTATCCGTAATTGGTGTAATGTTGCGTTGTGAATCCAAGAATGCACTAAATGATAATTCTTCTAAGCAAATCGCGGTGTCACGCTTAATAAGCATGAATGCCCGATCTGCACCCAACTGTGTAGGCATAGAACACATACTTTTTACTTCGCCACCAAAATCATGTTGCGCCCACGCAATAACCTCTTGATCACGATTGAACGTAATTGATGCGACTGCACCATCCCCCAACACGCACCAAACTAAACTCTCAGGCTCTTGCTGGTATGAGATTTCATTCACACCTAAATGCAATTCACCGATATGAGAAGCTAAAGAACTGATTTCAGGAGAAACCAAGCCATCCACTTCAAATCGGTATGTCAAAGCACGCACACGCTCACCGCCACGCTGCACGAATAGCAACTCATTACCGACTCGTTCAGGGCGCGTAATAGGATAAACACCGTATGCACTATGCTCATTGATGTTTACTGTTGTCGGCGTTAATGCGCCATCGGAATCAACCATGTATTCACCGCCTGACGTTAAACAAACCACGCCACGCTGTGCCTCCAAGAATAAAATGCTATTGGCTAGACCAGAAGCCGAAACAATACTAAACGCATCCGCATCTTCAGTGGTTTCAAGAAAATTATCGTTATTTCCTACCGCACTAAACCAAATTTTATTAGGCGCTTTCTTGGTATTTGCTATAACTAATCGCTGCTTATAGAACGTACAGCATCGTGGATACCCACTTTCAGCATTAAAAGCTGGCGGAATAATCCCCCAAGATTGTTCGATTGCTTCAATTTCAGCATCTAATTTTTTAACAACCTCACCGCCTACTGACAAGGGATTAATAAAGCGTGTGATTTTAATCACTCCGCCATTTACCTCAATATAACTACCCACATCATCCGCAGTAAAAACATCATCCCCAGATGTCGAAATCATTTGCCAGTAAGTCGGCTCTGTTCTTGGGTTTTTCCCTGAACCACCTAAAATGGCTTTGTAGTATTCAGTGACGGTTTTATTTTTCCACCCAACCACAACAACATACTTAACAAAAACTTCATTATCCACGGAGTAAGTCGTAGTGTTGTTCCATTCCGATACCGCCCCGATTGTAAAAGTCACCTGTTGACCAAGCTCTTTTGTGCTTGGCGTACCTTTACGGAAAGGATAGCGCGCATTTTCAGAGTCAGTGGGGGCTTGCTTGTAAGCAAATAACGTAAGCTCCCACCCATCGAAGTCGGCATTACACTGCAATCGCTGCACAGGTACATCACTATGCGTCATGAACATTTCATAGCGATATTGAACAAACTGAATGTCAGGGATTTGTTCAGCTGTATATGGTGTGAGAATTGACGCAATGATTAAGTTAGTTCGCGGATTGAATACTTCAATTAGGAGCGGCTTGAAAATTAACATGAATGAATTTTCAGAATTCACAATGAATGGGATGATGCGCACCGCCCCTGCTTGCTCACTTAAAAACAAAGTACCTGGTCTTTTTCGCACCCCACCCTCAACCAATGGAATTACATTTTTTAAGGTCTTTGCACCATTGCCATATTGCTGAATATCAGTACGTGTATACAGTGCTGGAGCCAACTCCCCCGCGCTGAAATTATTCTTCATGATGAACTGTTTCATTAGTTGCGCACCGTCATAAGAGTTGGAACATAATCAGCGACAAAGTCTTGCGCTGGACGCTCTTGACCGTTGATAGCGCGTGCTTGCTTCAATAGATTTTGAAGTTTTTGCCATGCACTATCTGCTTCGGTTTGGCTGCCTGTGATTGGCTTGGCGAGTTTATGAACCAAGTACAACGCCATGCACTCACAAAATAATGAATCCCAAGTCTGTTCGTTATCGTTGTCTGAAACGTAGACAAGGTTGATCAAATCTGCATTGGCGAGAATGTGCCGCCCCTCCACTTCGTAAAACTCTTGCCCTGTGTCAATCACTCGTAGGAAATCGTTAGGCAATGGAAATGCGTGTGAATAGCCAAATGATGGATGCGTCACCACTGGAGCAAGCTGCTCACGTTTACGAGCGAATGACCACGGATGCATACGCAATAAAGCACGACGTGATGAATCGTAGATAGAAGCACAGCGACGTGCGTTTTCCGTATTATCATCAAAAGAAATAATGGATTTCGCACCAATCATGCTCAGTGCTTCATTGCAAATAGATACTTTTGTTGTAGTCATGAAAAAGCCCTCAAGTTTTAATGATCTTGAGGGCTTTTAAGGTGTGATTTGTTGTGTTTAAAAAGCACCCCCACCGCCCTGCTAAACGGTGAGGTGAAAGCGTTTAAACTACATAATCAATCGCTACCACTTTCAGCTCATTGGCACGACCTGCAGCAAATGAATGAACACCACCAACTTGCTTGATGTTTTTCTTATCAGGACGTGTTGAGATGTCAAAGCCTGTGATTGGAGCATCACCGAAGTGCGCAGCCGAACCACAATATGCAACGGTACGACGCTCTGTAGCACCAGCAGCACCATTGTTTAATTTTTCGTATGGAATCCAGTTAAAGCCTAACCACTTACCACCAACACCACCTTCTTGCAGCATTTTCCCTGCCATGAAGTCAGCTGAAGTTAATGTGGTATCGCCTAGGATTTTTTCTAACATTTCTGATGTATAAAGAATATGAAGCTGCTCACCTGCATGTTCATCACATTCATTTTTACGGAACAATGCTTTAGCTTTCACCAGTTGAGCTTTTAACGTGCCAAAACCTGACAAGATGATTTGACCAGCTGGCAATTGCACTGTCCCAACTGATTTAACACCAGCATCATTGACTGTAGTGCGAGTAACACCACCCACCAACGCTTGATAAATAACGTCATCAGTTTTACGGTTTTTCGCACTGAGTAGGTTTTTCATATACTTATCGTTTGGCGTAGCTTTCAACTTCGGTAAATCACGGTTTTCAATCGGGATAAACAAGTCAAAATCAGACATTAATGCCGTGCGTACGCCTGCATCTGGAATCGTCCAAGTGGTATCGCCAAAACGAGCACCTGACGCGGACATTTCAACCTGCCCCATATCGTTAATCGTAAATGATTCACCTTCAATAACACCGCGATTTACCACGGTTTTTAACAAACGTGACTCGTTCTGCATTGCAGCAACTTCATAAGTATTATGATATTGCTGTACAAATGCCGCTGTAATCTTATTTTCGTTAGCCATTAGCCTTTCCCCTTATCGGTTTATTTTCTCAAAATGCTTTTGAACTTGGGCAAATACACGTTTATGGTCGGGATGACTTTCATTCATATATGCCTCTGATGCAATCAATGATTGAATATCTACTGTTCCGCTTTGTTGGGTATTTGAGGGAGGTGTATCTTCACCCAACTGTTGCCCGAAATAAGCCGCCATTTTCAGCACAAGTGGATTGTTGCCAAACTCGGGACTATTCACTTCTTCCGCAGTTAAAATACCGTTCTGAATTACACTATTTGCCGCAGCTTGCGCATAACCAAAGTTCTGTGCCGTGTCACCTTTCCAAATTTCAGTCATGGCTTGAGTACACGCTTCACTATCTAAAGCAGCATTGCCCTCCATGATCTTAGGTAGAATTTGGCTATATTCACCCAGCAAGAAGTTCAGACTTTTACTGTCAAGCCCTGCTTCACGCGCACGCTCTAAAAACTCCTGATTTTCTGGAATCGCTTTAAAATCATCGTAATTAAAGCCCTCAACATCTACCTGATAACCATCAATGGATTCAGGTGCGCCTGTAGTAGCATTTTCTGTAGCTGCTGCTTGATTGCTTTCATTGCCTGCATTTTGCTGTTCTTGACCAGCACCGCCCATCATTGAAGTTTGCGTTTGTGTCTGCTCTTGGTTGTTTTCAGTTTGAGCTGTGTTATCAGTCATTTACTTCTTCCTTATAACTTGGGTCATTTGCCCGATTAATGTTGTTTACGATGAAATTAACAACGCTCTGCTGCCCTAATCGGTGACACGTTTCGCGCTCTGAATCTGTGAATGCATCACGACAAAATACTTGCGTTAGATGCTCTAAAATGCGATTGCCGTTAATATCGAGATCAAAGACATTGCGGTATGTTTCTGCTGTTGCTTTAGTCACTCGATGCCGCCTGACATAGTTGCCCTGCTCTTGCTCCCCACTGGATTCATCAACTTGTAATGGTTGCTGCAGTTCATCAATCTGTTCTTGAAGTTGAATGCTTAATTGTGTGTAGTGGTCTAACTCTTGCTGAGCATCAAAATACAGTCGTGTTTCATCCCAATATTTGACTTCCCAATCATTAATTTTGTGTTGTTGCCGAACAATCAAAACAAAGGCAACAAACAACATAAAAATAAGGAAATAAATCATTGCATGGTCTCCGTTGCCATTTGATTCTCAATACCTTTAGCAACTGCACCACCAGCCATTTCCATCATTGCTTGCTGTTGCTGTGCTTGCTTCGCTTCGGCTTGAGCTTTTTCACGCGCTTGACGTAGTTCTTGAACTTCTTGAGCTGTACGCATGATGTTTTGTGGAACACCACGACCATTACCAACAAACACGGCTACAGCATCAAAATCCACATTGTCTAAAATGGTTTGATCAACTTGTGCAAACTGAGAAAGACTCATGACGTATTGTTCTGTTGCAGTGACTTCTTCCATTCGTTGTGAGCGTGCCATTGGTGATACAAACTTAAATGAGAGATTGCTACCCAGTAGTTCTTCGGGCGGTTGCCCTAAAGCACCTGAACGCAATGCCAAGCCGAAACAGCGGTCAAGAATGGATTGCAAGTATTCAGTTTGTAGTCGTCCGTACATGGGTCCAAGCATCTGACGAATCAGTTCAACGCGTGTATGAATCTCTGTTGCCGTCATTTGCTGTGTGCCAATATTCGGCAATTGATCAGCCATCAATTTGCGACGAATGCCGCCTTGAATGTTGGTGAGTAGATAATCTGCGATTTGGAAATTAGTACCGTCATCCAAACGCTTCATTGAATCAACGCTATTCGCCACGATGACTTTACGTGGGCCAATACGCACCGTATGCGGATTTAATACGCCATCATCTTCTGCAATCCACATGCCGCCAAGTTGTAAATCTGCAGAACGAACTGTGTTTTTCATCAATTCATTCGCCATCTTTGCATCAGGCAATGCAATCGTCATTTGACCGTTGCCATAAACAGAATTTGGCAATCGACGCAACCGTGGCACTGAACAAGGGAACTCGTGATAACCCGATTCTTTTAAGATGTGATTGTTATTGATGTCGATATGATATGAAGCAAACGGCATTGCCTTATTAATCTGCCCTGAACCCACCTGTTTTCGTGGTTGAATGACGTGAAGCAGCTTCATCTTGTCATCGGGTGACGTTTTGGCTTTCTCAATCACACTATGATGACAATTGTTTTCACCGTATGTATTGATCATCGCTTCTACAGTCATTTCATGTTCACGATAAATCGTGTCAATGCGACCATCAGCGCGTGTTGAGCCAATGAAGCAATTGCCGATATGCCAAGACTCGAACACATAACCGCCACCTGCTTCACGGTCAATATCGGTGTAAAGCACACCCCAACCAGCCGCAACAATGTCCGTCACAGTTTCAAAACTTTCGCTGTCAAAATTCGCAGCATGAATATTGCGCCACATGAATTGCGCTGCATCTTCCAGCCATCGCTCTCCATCTGTTAAAACGGATAAATCATCCACACCATCAGGTTGAGCTTTGAACCAAATCGCATTTGCTGGCGTTACACCGTTCATGATCATAGACACAAGCACTTGCAATGCATCAGATGCGGTTGAATCATATAAATCTGTTCGCTCTGTTTCACGCTGTGACTTCACATCTGAATCAGAACTAAAGTTTTGTTGACGCTCAGGCGCACCGTATTTGTAGCAATCTGCCCAATGCGATTCATACTGACTTCGCGCTGACTTGAGTTGATTTAATCGTGCACAAAACTTACGAGCGTCATAGTTCATTAGCCACCACCGAGTTTTGATTTGCCTGTTAAGCGACCTAGAATTTCATTTTTATCGCCCATTTTTTGCCAAACACTCCCGCCTTGTTCATCTTTCGGCATCAGTGCTGTAGCTGTACTACTTGAGCCAATACCGCCACGCCGCATAGACTTCTTCACATTTGCTTCGGCGGCAGCTTTTTCAGCAGCTCGGCGAGCATCCCCTTCAGGGTCTTGGTGTACAACTTTAGGTTTGCCGCACATATCAGTATTCCTCAGAAGTCCAGCCGTGTTCGCCACAAACTTGACGAGTGCGTTTAGTTGCTACAGCTTGATCTGCATCTTTCATCACAGGTTCAGGATTGGCTAACTGCCCTTTGTTTTTGCGCCACTCAAGAAACTCTGCATATTCCTTTTGAGCATCTGCATCACTTGGAGTTTCGAGCGTAGCTGTTTGTGTTGTATCTGCCGCAGTGCTTACAGATTGATCTGCCGCATCGGGCACTTGTTGGTTGTCCGTTGGTGTTTCGGTAGGTTTGGCTGCTTCGGGTGCGCCTGGTGTTTTTGTTTGACGTGCTGCCATAAGAAAAGCCCTATTCAGTGGTAAATGGTGAATAGGGTTAGTGTTGAGGTCTATGTATTGCGGTTTGTTGGGTGAATGTGATGCTATTTTTTAATTTCATCGTCCAATTGCTCTATTACAGCGTCCAATTCTTCCCACTCGAACATGTCTAATTGCCCTACCTTGTATTTGTAAGTCATCCATTCCCCTTCGCGTGGAAAACGAGAAAACCCCAATTCCATCTGCCAAAGCTGAATGAATGCATCACCATTTTCATAATTTGGAATACCACCACGTGCCCATTCGCTCACCGTTGATGCACCTGTAACAGGCAATACATCTGCAATCTTTTCATGCGTCCAGCCAAGTTTTAAAAGATCAAGAATCATGCGGTTGAAGTCGGGGCGTTTATATTTTCTTCGCTCAACCAAAAACGCTTTTACTTTCTTTTTCGTACGCTGATTGAGAAAACGCGCGCGTGCGCGAGGGGAACTTGCAAAAACTATCGTATCAACCGTCATGTCCATGCTTTAACTCCATAACTTTCAGTTTAATTAATCCACCCTTAACCACCTCGCCACGTCTAACTGCAAGCTCATCGAACTGCTCATCATCAACGCAGAAACCACACTTCACTAAACTGTCGATTGTTGCTTTCAAGTAGTTGTCTATGTCTCTAATTTTTCTGTCGGGAAAATAGAAAATCACATCCAATTTAAGTCTTGAATTTGTGTATAAATTTGGAACTATTGTCTGAACATATGCATGAAAAGCTTCCGCTCGTTCGCTTAAAAACCGCTTCTTTCCTTTCACCCCCCAATATTTATTTACTGACGGAGGAATCATCCAAATTTCTGCATCTAAAATTAAGTTTTGCTCTATTTCCACAATTGGCTCTGATTTGAGTTTTAAGCGTGTTTTAATTCGACCTAGTACCTTTGCATCATTTTCTTTCTTTTGTCGCTCCTGCGCTAAATTAGCCTTGTTTCTGTGCGCATTTAGGTGTGCTTCTAGCTGTTCGTTGCTCCATCTCATGCACACCCCCTCACCAAAGCTACTGCCAAAATGCACATCAAAAACATGATGAACGCCAGCATTCGCTTCATGTTCTTTTCTTCGTTGTGGGTCATGCTCTCACCCATACCATGCACTCTAATCTCTTAGAAAAATACACACTTACGCCTTGTCTTTTCCGCAATTTACGCGCTCGTTTGCGGCATATTGGTCGTTCGTTGAATGTAGTCATTCATCATCTCCAAGCAGACTTAACAACTGGTCACACAAGTTTAGAATTTCTGGCTTATCCAAACTTCTTGCGATGATGCCTTCGATTAAGTCAGCGGCTTTGTCGTGTTTAGCCTGTGCTTTGATTTCTTTTTCTCTTAAATACTGTTCAAAATTCATCACACATCCCCCACTCGCCCATCCACGCCAACATTGAACAATTGCTTAGCAAAATCAGTAGCCCGATAATCTCTTGTAGTTATCTTTTCGATATATCCAAGCTGAATCAGCTCATTCAAATAAATTCTTATCGTTTGATAACTCACCGATACAACCGCTAAAGCAATATCAGCAGTCTTAAAGCTCTTGTTATTTGTTGCATAAACAAGAATTTGAAATCTGTTTTCAAATGAGTCGGATGATGCTGGTCTGCCGTTTTTCACGCTGCACCTCCCACAATTCCTTTACCCATTACGTCAATTGACGCTTGATTGAATGCAGCCACAATTGACATACCCTCAGCCACATAAGACTGAGCCGTTTTTTTTAATTTCTCGGTCTGCTCATTGCTTAAATTGTTTTTTACAGGTCTTTGCGCTCGCTCAACTATTTTCACAGTTAGGGTTATTGGCGGCGTGTATATTGATTGTTTTACGCCCTGCAATTGCATACGAGCTAAACGATCTTCATACAGATTTGCAAATTGGCGTTGTGCTTCTTTCATGTTGCCATCAAGAACTATGTGATAAATTTCATCCCAGCACTGTTTCGATAAAACTGTGATTTTATGTTTTGAATCTCTTGACCATTCGCAAACGTGATACCACGCTTCTGTTGATGACCAAGTACCAGACACACACCATGATTTAAATTCCTGCACGGTCGGCATGAATTTTGACTGTCCTGATAACAACCGAGCCATGCCACGATTGAATTCATCAATTCCAATTCCGATCAACGCAGCACGTACGATGCCCTCAATCACACTCATTGGTACACCATCGAAATGCTTTGTGAATTGCTGTGCGTACATGGTTTTCATGGTCAAAATCAGCTGTTGTTCAAGCGGTGCTTCGCCTTGGGTAATCTCACGCATGACCTACCCCCTCAATCCGTATCGGCTTTTTTGGTGTGATATCAATCGGGTCATGCCAGTTTTCGGATTCTTGTGGCTGGTCGTATTTGGCGAATTTAGCCCAGTAATCAGCGTTCAAAGATTTTTGCGGTTGATACCCTGTGTTTTGAGGCTGTTGGTCTTTCAAATACCAATCCGACTTAAAACCCTGATAACCCTTTTTCGCTGACCACTCCACAGCCTTAGCAATCGAGATATTGGCTTCGGCTGCATGTTCGGATAGGTTTTCAAGAATCGAATCTGTGAGTTCAGCTCCCTTTCGAGCAGTCATCCAGTCATGCGCATATTTTTCATCGCATCCAAGTTCAACAAGTCGATTGATGCTCGCTTGTTTTTTTGAAATCCGTTTTGGTTTGTCAGGTTTGGATTTTTCTATAATTGGTTGTTCACTAATAGTTAATGGTTGTTTATGGTAGTTAGTGTGACTCTCCGTCACTGCTTTTTGCATTAAAGTCACTGGTTCGTGCATTAAAGTCACTGCTTTTGTGTCGTTAAAGTCACTGGTGACTTTTCGTAACTGGTGACTCTCCGTCACTGCTTTGGTGATATTTTCAGCAATAAATTTGTAGTAAGAGCGACGACCATTTGAGCGATTTACGACTAAAATTTTCAGATTTTCTAACTCTTTTATGTGGTGACAAATTACACGATTGGATAAACCCGTATCACCCATCAATGTTTCAATTGTTGGATAACATTCACCAGTTTGATAATCTGCATAAGTTGCAAGAATGACGGCTACGAGCTTTGTTGTAGCGTGCATATACATAGATCGAATTGATGTAACGTAATTAATATTACTCATTCCCCACCACCTTTAAATTCCGTTCCACTGTCGCCACAAAGTCCACTTTCACCGATTTGGCATAATCAGCGTGTAGCTGACTATGCACATGGTATTGCACTCTATTTTGAGCCTGACGCTGCTTTACAAGCCGTTTAAGTCTTAAGCTAGCCATGAGCACCACCCTTTTCTTTCCAGCATTTCACACAGAGAAGATTGATTACACGATGCTGTGAAATCCCATGCCGCTGACAATGAAATAAAAATAATGTGCGTC